>PFUR01000071.1:136-2341 GCA_002790195.1 Flavobacteriales bacterium CG_4_9_14_3_um_filter_40_17 | reverse complement strand
TTGTATAAAACACATACAAGGAAAATCGAAACTTAAATATTAATCCTAATTTCTAAACTTGAATTTTCTTTATTACAAAGTTTGGCTTAATTTAAAAAAAACAATATGTGAATACGCTATGTTCCAACAGAAAAAGAAGTTATCGGACCTTGGATTTTGGGTTTAGAAGAACTCGAGGAACTTGATGCCATAATCGAATTTATAAAAAGTTGGTTTACAAAATAAAACCAAGCCGAACAATGGGAATAAGTAATTGCTTGTTCTGGCTTAGTTCTTAAAATTCTCGCGGATTTTCATTTTGAGGCATACTTGTAAAGTTAAGTGATAAGCCACGCAACTACCTATATAAAAGAACATTAAAACTCTCCAAAAACAGATTTCGAAACTCTGTGAATTGTATATTTGAAAATTATTATGAACAGCTGTTCGAATTTTTAAGGGGTTTTGGAGGAACTGCCGTTGCATACCTTTGAGAAATGAGAAATACATTAAAACGAGGCATAAAAACTATTTTTTCGTTGGACTCGCTTAGCCAACTTTAAGGCTCACGTTGGACCTTTCGGCAAACCCGAGAAAAACGCTCTGGTTATAAGCCCGGTTATAAAGCGGATTTTGAGGGATTTCCGATTAGACATCAAGATATTGGCGTAGTTTTTTAGCATAATATGCTACCTCCACTGTGCAAATCTATTTGAGTATCATCTTTCCTAAAGCCACTTGACATGGGTGAATCATATTTATAAATCTCGGTAAGCTTAACTGTTGGTAAAATGTATCAATATCCGCAAGGCCGGCTCTACTTTTTGAATCTTTTGAAGACATACTAATACACGCGGATAAGCCATTTCAACAATCACTTTTTTGCTTTAAACAATCTAAATAACCTGTTTTGGGAATTTATTGATGGTTAAAAACTTGTTCAAAAAAGTTAATTGCTCTAAATTTGTCATGCTTTTATAAAATCAATCCCATCCATGTCAATCAATACGAAGTCTTCGATAGGTAGAAAAGTCCTTATGTCACTTTCTGCCTTATTTTTGTTGTTCTTTTTGTTACAACATTTCCTAATCAACATCACCTCGGTCTTCAGCCCGGATATGTTCAACGAATTGTCCCATTTTATGGGAACCAACCCCTTGGTGCAGTTTGCTTTACAACCCGTGTTGATTCTCGGGGTAGTCTTTCACTTTATCATGGGCTTTGTCCTTGAAATCCAAAACAAAAATGCACGAGATGTAAAATACGTCCATTACAATGGCAGTGCAAACGCGAGTTGGGCTTCGCGCAACATGTTGATTTCCGGTTCGGTCATCCTATTATTCCTCGGCTTGCATTTCTACGATTTCTGGATTCCGGAAATCAACCACAAATACGTCGCGTTTCTTCCGTCTGACCCCAACCGATACTATGGTGAATTGCAACACAAATTTACGGACATTGTCCGCGTAGCGCTGTATTCACTTTCGTTTATTCTGTTGGCGTTACACCTCAACCACGGGTTTCAATCGGCCTTTCAGTCGGTGGGCTTCAATAGCCGAAAATACACCCCGGCACTTAAAAAAATAGGAAAATGGTATTCCGTTTTGATTCCCCTTGGATTCGTTTTCATCGCCATTTTTCATTACATTAATCAACTATAATCATCTCGCATGTCAACTTTAGATTCAAAAATTCCGGAAGGACCAATAGATAAAAAATGGGAAAATTATAAGTCTCATTCCAATTTAGTTAACCCTTCAAACAGAAGAAAACTAGACGTAATTATTGTAGGTACTGGCTTAGCTGGTGGTGCCGCAGCTGCAACTTTAGGGGAAGCAGGCTACAATGTGAAAGTATTCTACTTTCAGGACAGTCCGCGAAGAGCGCATTCCATTGCAGCGCAAGGAGGTATCAACGCCTCAAGAAATTACCAAAATGACAACGACAGTGATTACCGCTTGTTTTATGATACCGTAAAAGGTGGAGATTACAGAGGACGGGAAGAAAACGTTTACCGTTTGGCCCAGTTAAGCGGCGATATTATTGACCAGTGTGTGGCGCAAGGCGTACCATTTGCAAGAGAATATGGCGGAACTTTAGCCAACCGTTCATTTGGTGGCGCACAAGTTTCCAGAACTTTTTACGCTTCCGGTGCCACAGGCCAACAATTGTTGTTAGGCGCTTACAGCTCTATGAACCGTCAAATAAAAGCAGGCAAAGTTAAAT
>PFUR01000071.1:0-129 GCA_002790195.1 Flavobacteriales bacterium CG_4_9_14_3_um_filter_40_17 | reverse complement strand
CCGCCACGAAATGCTTGATGTGGTTGTGGTTGACGGAAAAGCAAGAGGTATTATTGCCCGTGATTTAATCACCGGAAAAATAGAACGTTTTGGTGCACACGCCGTGGTAATCGCCACCGGCGGTTACGG
>PFUR01000070.1:20461-30199 GCA_002790195.1 Flavobacteriales bacterium CG_4_9_14_3_um_filter_40_17 | reverse complement strand
TTCGCCTTTTTCAAAAGTGGCTTTAAAAATTTTCAGGTTGTTGATGTTTTCATCGTCTTTTTTAAGTCTTCCTCTAAAATAGTTGTTCCGAGTGAAATAAATAGTGCCAAAATCAGGGCTGAAAGATGCGGTTGATTCATGCATTCGCGAATTGACATCCCCGGGAAGTTCGATGATGTCAGAAAACATGTTTTGTGTTTCTGCATATTGCCGAGCTAAATACAAATTTAAAAAAGGCTGGTTGTTCCATCCGTATTTCGGGCCGTTGTCACGTGCGGAGGCAAAGACCAACTGACCGTTTAGCAAAGAGGTTCCAAAATCGGATAATTGGGTGTTGATACTCAAATTTTTCAACTCAAAATCATTCGAGTTTTTTGAAATTTCTTTCAACAGTTGGCTGGAAGAAATATAATGAGCCGCTCTGGAATCTTCAGATTTTACTTCTTTGAATTTAGCCATCCAACGATCGGCTTCATCATATTTTTCTACACCTTTCAGACTTTGTGCGTAGCGAAAATAATATTCCGGATCGATTTTCTCGTTGAGCGACATGAGTTCGCCATACCATTTTTGTGCTTGTTCCATTTGATGGGTGAAATAATAGGCATCACCCAATTTTTGGAATAAATCGACAGATTTGTATCCCTTTTCGGCTACTTTTTCAAGAATCTGGGTTGTTTTGATATAGGAAAATTGCTTATTGCTTTTTTCTGCCCTGCTAAGCGCGTTTGTTTGAGAAAAAGAGGGAGTTTGTAGCAACAAGGCTGCTACTAAACTTGAAAAACTTATAAGTCGAGATAGTTTCATAGTCGTATATTTTAAAAGAATCTGGGTGAACGGACACGTGCTTTTGATAGCTCAAATCGCAAGAAAATTTCATGCGATCCACTGTTAAATTCTCCAAGCCTTGTAGTGTCACCGTCATAAGCATATCCCAAGAAGATATTGTCGTTAATCTGAAAACCTACTAAACCGCTCAAGGCAGCAGTCCATCGATAGGCAACACCAAAAGTGACCGTTTCCCGGTACATAAAGTTTGCCGATGCATCCCATTGGAGCGGAGCTCCTTCCACGGCTTTGAAAATCGTAGCTGGTTTGAATTTAAAGTTACGGTTCAAGTCAAACACATATCCGCCCATCAAAAAATAATGGATGCGCTCGCGTGCCAAAAGTGTGCGGGAAGAGGTTTGGTTGGAATTGTTGGAACGGTCAAAATGATCGGTTTCTACCAAATTGGGTGCCGAAAGGCCAACATACCAATTGTCGGATGAATAGTAAACGCCCACGCCGAAGTTAGGGTTAAACTCGTTGTCAATATTCGACTGAAAAGAGGGGTCATTCGGGTCTTGCAGGTTTAGTTTTGAAAAATCTACATCAAGTAAGTTTCCGCCAACTTTTAGTCCGAACGAAAGCCGATTGAAAGCCGAAGTTTGTATGGTATAAGAAAAATCGAGATCGAACGTGGTTTCTTTGGTAGGCCCGATTTCGTCGTGTATGATATTCAATCCCAATCCAATCTTACTTTCAAAAGCCAAAGGGGAGTGGATGCTAATGGTTGTGGTTTCTGGTGCACCATCCAACCCAACCCACTGTGTACGATACAATGCAGTCGCACTCAACGCTTCTCTTTGCCCGGCGTATGCAGGGTTGTAAGAAAGCGTGTTGTACATGTATTGTGTAAATTGTGGGTCTTGCTGGGCGTAGACAATATTCACAAATGTGAAAATTGACAGCGCAATCCATCTTTTTATACTTTTTGAAATCATTATTTTTCTACTTGAGGGTTTTAGAATTAGATTTTTCATGGCAGTTATCTATTAATGTATAAATAACCTGCCTTCTCCTTGTTTTGACCATTGCCGTCTTTGTATTTTAACACATAAAAATAAGTGCCTTCCGGTAATTTTTCATTTTTGTTGATGGTAGATCTTCCATCCGATATACCGGTAAATACTTTCCCGCCTGGCGAACCGTAACCTTTGGTGTCAAACACTTTGACTCCCCATCGGTTGTATATTTCTACCAAATTGTCAGGGAATCTTTCGATGCCTTTGATGGCAAATGAATCATTGCTACCATCGCCATTGTCAGAAACACCATTGTAGATAATCAAATCTTCTAAAAGCGGAACAATAGTTGGGTCATTTTCAGCCAATGTGGCCGGATCGTCAGACAAAGCAGAAATAGATTCCGAATTTATAGTCATTGCATTGACAGTCGCCTGATTGACAACTTCGCCGTTTTCTATATCGTTTTGAGTCAAAACATAAATGGCAGTAAATGTTGAAGAATCGCTTGTCCCGACTGTTAAAGACGGCAAGATTCCACCGCTTACGCTGACTATTGGGTCTGTGATGGAAACCTCGAACAAATCTACATTCCCGGTATTCGTAACTGTGAAAGTATAGCGGATAGTTTCGCCGATTTGACTGAATCCGTCTCCGTTTTCATCAAAGAAGACACCGGTTTTTGTTAAGGAAATAGAAGGTGATTGTGGCAAAATCATCACGGTCGGGTCGTCGGGGTCTCCGTCACCGTTCAAATCATTATCGGTTAAGTCGTTTGGATCATCCGAAGTGTCATCAACTGTTGTACCATCATCAATTCTACTGGTTGCAACCGCTTGATTAGTGACCGAACCTAAGTTTATGTCATCTTGAGTTATGATGTAAGTTGCTGAGAATTCAGTCCCGTTGCTTTCCCCCGGATTCAAATCTATGGGATTTCCGCTAACGTTTACCAGGGGGTCGGTAATAACAATATTAAAAACAGCTCTACTTCCGGTATTGGTAACCGTGAAGAAATAGGTGATGCTTTCTCCTGCATCCGCCAAGCCATTGTTGTTTTCATCATTGAAAATCCCGATTTTCGTTAATTCGATTTCATTGCTAATGTTTAAAGGTGTTACCGTTGGATCGTCTTCCATATTGCTGTCATCATCTGACAAATCTTGCATATCCGTTCCACCCATAGATTTTCCGGTTAAAACCGCTTGATTAATTACACCCGCTTCGTCAATGTCCGGTTGTGTTAATGTGTAAGTTGCATTAAAAACCCAAACTTCATTGACATCTAATATATTGTCCGAATTGATATCGCCGGAATTCGGCCCGGATATGGTGCCGCCCAGCAACGGATCATTCACTACAACATTTTCGATGGCAATGCCTCCAAGATTGGTAACCGTGAAGGTATAATCTATAAATTCACCGGCTTCCGAAATTCCGTCTCCGTCAATTTCTCTGAAAGTCCCTGTTTTGATAAGTGCTAATAATTCTTTTCGAGTCAATGGTGTTACCGTCGGGTTATCTCTCAATACGGTTTGGTCATCCGATAAATCACTTACTCCGTTCAAGCTCGGGTCAAAACCAAAAACAGTTGCTTGATTCACAAAAAATCCGAGAATTATATCGGCCTGAGTGATGGCATAGGTTGCAGTAAAAGTAGTAGAATTGGTTTGCCCCGGAGCCAAACTCGCCAAAGGCCCTCCTTGAACGGATGCCAACGGATCTTGAATTGTAATATTCGTCAGTGTAACTGTCCCTGTGTTTTTTACGGTAAATACATAACTGATGGTTTCACCGGCTTGAGCAAAACCGTCGCTGTCTTCATCATTGAAAGTACCTGTTTTAATTAGACCAATAGACGGAAGTTGCGGTAATGGAATAATCGTTGGGTCGTCTTCTGCGTTGCTGTTATCATCAGATAAATCCTGAACGGAATTGCCAATACCGAAATCCCCTTTTACGGTTGCTTGATTTGAAATTGAACCAAAGTCAACATTTGCTTGTGTGAGTGTGTAATTTGCCTGATAAATCCATGATTCGCCTACATCTAGGATGTTATCATTGTTTAAATCTCCTGAAATCGGCCCTGATATGATACCTCCGAGAAGCGGGTCATTCAGTTCGATAGATTGTAAGCTGATATTACCCGTGTTGCTTACCGTAAAGGTATATTCTATCACTTCATCTTTTGCTGCTGCACCGTCATCATTGTCATCAAAGCGAATGCCGGTTTTAATCAGGGCAATGGCAGGCCCTTGAGCTAAAGTAATCTCCGTTTGGTTGTTAACAGAGCCTGAGTCGCCTTCGGCTTCGTCCGTGGCGACTTTTGTATTGTTGTCCGTTATACCAGGTGATAAATGGTCAATTAATAAACCATTTTCTTGCAATAAACCGTTTCCATTACCGATTAAATCTAACGTAGAGTTGGTAAAATCGAACATAGAATTGACTTCTTTAGGGGAGAAAACTCGTTGACCGTAAGAAAAATTTAATAATAGAAAAAATAGAATGAAAGTACAATTAGCACAACTCGTTTTTTTTATGATGAGAACTTTTGAAACCTGGAAAATAAATTTCAAAAAGCTAAAAAATGTAGTTTTTTTCATGGGTATGGGTAAGAAATTTAATAGTATTTAGTTGGATTTAGAAAACAAAACAGCCAAACCAACATCAAATTTGTTATCCAAAAAAGATGTAGAGATGTAATTCGTTTTGATGAAAAATATTAAATCTTGTGAGAGGTAGTTTTTAAACATATGCAAACAATTTGGTTACTACTATTCAAATCTATTTATTAATAACAATTTACATAAAACGAATCGTTAAAATGCTTAAAATAATCGTTGAAGGGTAAGGGGTAATCTATTGGGTGTTTGAAAATTTAACATTATTAGCTAATTTTTAAAATTTATTTTCCCATAATCGATAAAGAATCTTTTACATATTAATATTCATATAGGCCATCCTTTCGATTATCCTTTAGTATTTTTGCAGCTTAATTATTGTTTGCATGAGTTTTAAAGAAGAAATTGCCCGCCGCAGGACTTTCGGCATTATCTCCCATCCGGATGCAGGGAAAACTACCTTAACCGAAAAATTGCTCCTTTTTGGTGGTGCCATACAAGAAGCCGGAGCCGTGAAGAGCAACAAGATTAAAAAGGCTGCCACGAGCGATTTTATGGAAATAGAAAAACAACGCGGTATTTCGGTTTCCACCTCTGTTTTGGCTTTTATGTACAAAGACAAAAAAATCAACATTCTCGACACACCCGGACACAAAGATTTTGCTGAAGATACCTTCCGAACACTCACCGCCGTGGACAGTGTGATTGTCGTGATTGACGTGGCCAAAGGGGTGGAAGAACAAACCGAAAAATTGGTAGAAGTCTGTCGCATGCGCAACATCCCGATGATCGTGTTTATCAACAAACTCGACCGTGAAGGAAAAGATGCTTTTGATTTATTGGACGAAGTGGAACAAAAACTTGGTTTGCGAGTTTGCCCGCTCAGTTTCCCGATTGGGATGGGGTTCGATTTTAAAGGAATCTATAATATTTGGGAGAAAAACATCAACCTATTTAGCGAAGACGGTCGCAAAAACATAGAAGATGTCATTTCTTTTGAAGATTTGGAGAGTTCGGAACTCGAAAAAATAATAGGCTCAAAAGCCGCCACTGACCTGAGAAATAATCTGGAATTGGTTTATGAAGTGTATCCTGAATTCGACAGAAAAGAATATCTAAACGGAACTTTACAGCCGGTTTTCTTCGGTTCGGCACTCAACAATTTCGGCGTACGCGAATTACTCGATTGCTTCATTCAAATTGCACCGGCGCCCAGGCCGAAGAAAGCAGAAGAGCGATTGGTCAATCCGGATGAAACTGATTTTTCGGGTTTTGTGTTTAAAATCCACGCCAACATGGATCCAAAACACCGCGATCGTTTGGCTTTTATCAAAGTCGTTTCCGGTACTTTTGAGCGCAACGTTCCCTATCTGCATGTCAGGCACAACAAAAAACTCAAGTTTTCCAGCCCGAACGCATTTTTTGCAGAGAAAAAAGAGATTGTCGATATTTCTTATTCCGGCGATATTGTCGGGCTTCACGACACCGGAAATTTCAAAATAGGCGATACACTCACAAGTGGAGAAAATCTTCATTTTAAAGGGATTCCGAGTTTTTCGCCGGAACATTTCCGATACATAAACAATGCCGACCCGATGAAAACCAAGCAGTTGGAAAAAGGCATTGACCAGTTGATGGATGAAGGCGTAGCACAGCTCTTCACCCTCGAATTGAACAATAGAAAAGTAATTGGAACGGTCGGCGCGCTTCAGTTTGAGGTGATACAATATCGTTTGGAACACGAGTATGGAGCCAAATGCAGCTACGAGCCGCTATCCATCCATAAGGCTTGTTGGGTCTCTGCGGAAAACCCGAAAAGCGAAGAATTTCAAGATTTTTTACGCGTGAAAAATAAGTTTTTGGCCAAAGATAAACGCGGCCAATTGGTGTTTTTGGCAGATTCAGCTTTTAGTCTTCAAATGACTCAAGATAAATACCAGAGCATTCAATTCTTTTTTACATCAGAATTTGACGTTTAATTCGATTAAAAGGGTTAAATTAGTTGCTTGAATTGAGCCTTTAAGATGCAGAAAGTACAAAACTTTTTGTGCCTGATTAGATATCGATTCAGTAAAATCTAATCTTCATGAAATATCTAACCGAATATCGAAATCTTGCAGATACCAAAAAATATTTGAGCCTTATTGAAAAAACTGTTACAAGGCCTTGGAATATCATGGAGATTTGTGGCGGGCAAACGCATGGTTTGGTACGGAACGGCATCTTAGATTTGTTGCCCGAAAAAGTCCGCATGATTCACGGGCCGGGTTGCCCGGTTTGCGTAACGCCTTTAAACCTTATTGACAAAGCCATCGAGTTACTGGAAAACGGCGTGATAGTCTGCTCGTTTGGCGATATGATCCGCGTTCCGGGAAGCAAAAAAAGCCTACTCGAAGCCAAATCCAACGGTGGCGATCTGCGTATTTTGTATTCCCCGATAGAAGCCGTAAAAATAGCCAAGGAAAACCCAACCAAAGAAGTAGTTTTTTTTGCGGTGGGTTTTGAAACCACCGCACCTGCCAATGCCTTGTCTGTTTTGCATGCCGAGCACGAAGGATTAGGTAACTATTCAATTTTGGTTTCCCACGTGCTGGTGCCACCTGCCATGGAAGCTATTTTGGATGATGAATTGTGCAACATCGATGCTTTTCTGGGAGCCGGACACGTCTGTGCCATCATGGGTTTTGAAGAATATTATCCGCTGGCGAAAAAATACAAAATACCGATAGTCATCACGGGTTTTGAGCCGGTCGATTTGGTACACGGCATTTATCTAGCGGTTTGTCAATTAGAAAAAGGGGTTCACGAAGTGAAAAATCAATATACTAGAGTAGTGAAGCCCGAAGGCAATAAAGTCGCGAAGGAAGTTATCCGCAAAATTTTTGAAGTGGGCAATCGCGAATGGCGCGGCATCGGAGAAATTCCTAACAGCGGCTATCAAATCAGGGAAGCGTATAAAAAATATGATGCGGAAACGAAGTTTGGGATTAGCCACATGAAAGCCCCGGAAAATTCCGATTGCATTGCCGGTGAAATTTTAAGAGGCATCAAAAAGCCGAACCAATGCAGTCAATTCGGAAAAAAATGCACACCCTACAACCCTTTGGGTGCACCGATGGTTTCTTCGGAAGGTGCCTGTGCAGCCTATTATCATTTTTCAAATAATTAAATCAAGATATAATTCATGGATGATTCAGAATTAGGATTTGACACCATCAATCTCGGGCACGGAAGTGGCGGAAAGATGACCCGCGATTTATTGGATAAGCTCATTTTTAAAACGTTTAGCAATCCGTTTATCGATCAGAAGCACGACGGTTCTGTGGTCAAAATTGACGGTGAAATTGCTATTTCCACCGATAGTTTTGTGGTTTCCCCCATCTTTTTTAAAGGTGGCAATATCGGCGAACTTGCCATCAACGGGACAGTGAATGATGTGGCGATGTGTGGAGCTATTCCCAAGTATCTTTCGTTGGCTTTTATTATTGAGGAAGGATTGAAAATTGTTGAATTTCGAGAAATCATACAATCAATCAAAGCGGCTGCCGACCGAAGCAGAGTACTCATCATCACCGGAGACACCAAGGTGGTTGAACGCGGAAAAGGTGACAAGATTTTTATCAATACCACCGGTTTTGGCGAAGTGCATGCAAAGGCAAAGATATCAACCGGCCGAATCGGAATAGGCGATAAAATTATCGTGAACGGCTATATTGCACAACACGGCATGGCCATCATGTCTGAACGGGAAGGCTTGGCTTTCGAGTCGGACATCGTGAGCGACACCACCAACGTAAACTTTTTGGTAAAAGATTTATTGGACACTTTTGGTGATAAAATACATTTTTTCAGAGACCCGACCCGTGGCGGTGTGGCGAGTGTGTTGTCTGAAATTGCAACGGATACAAACAAGGGCATTGCGATTTTTGAAGATCAAATCCCCTTGGAAAAGCAAGTGGCTGCAGCCTGTGAAATTTTGGGATTAGACCCGTTGTATGTTGCCAATGAAGGTGTGTTTATCACCATTGTAGAGGCTGAAATTGCAGATCATGTGATTTTATTGATGAGAAAAGATGAGAAAGGGAGAAACGCGGTTTGTATCGGGGAAGTTACGGTCGATCATCCCGCCAAAGTAGTCATGCACAGTTCGATTGGTGGAAAGCGGATTGTCAGTGCGTTGATTGGCGAGCAGTTGCCGCGGATTTGTTAGGGAATAAGGAGTACTTTAAGACCAAGTCCCAATCCCAATTGGTGTCGGGATCGGGACGAGAGAGTGATCGACTTGTCGATACTTTTTGAATACGCTTCGCTGATTCAAAAAACTCGAAGTGATAATGGTTACAACTACAAGGAAATGTCAGGTCGAGTAGTCACGCTGGGGCGTGACGTATCGAAACCTCAAACTGACACATTTTGGATTAATCGAACTCAGGTTAACAACCAATAAATACCGATTGCGATGGCGAAAAGCCCACCAGCCATTCGGATTCCTTTGAAAAAAACTTCGTTGTGCCCGTTTTTATTGACGGACGCGATTTTTCCGATTACAAAAGCATAAGCAATCATCGCAACCAAAATTCCGATGCCAAAACCACCGATGTACAGAGATGCATCCAAGCGAGAATTAAAACCTAAGATAGGAATAAACAACAGAAAATGTGCGATTCCTGCTAAACCGTGCAAAAAACCGATGGAAAAGGAAGCGAAATTGCTTTGGTTTAGGTTTTTGGAATGCGCGTGTTTGTGGGTTTGCCCGTGGCTGTGTTCGTGCAAGTGTTTATGAATAACCGGTGCGTTTTCACTGTGTACATGCAAGTGTTTGTGAACATTTTCTACTTTAAAAATTTTATAAAAAGCCCAAACCCCGATACCAATAAGCACCAAACCGACGAGTTGTTCGCTGTAGTGAGAAATACGTCCGACCGGAATCAGGTTTTTAAAAACGGCAAACAAAACCCCGATAGACAACATACCAACCAAGTGCCCGATTCCCCAAAAAAGGCCTATTTTCCAAGCTTTTTTCTTCGATTCGATGGCGAAAGGCGTGACGGCTGCCAAATGATCGGGGCCGGTGACGACGTGTAACATAGCCGCTATCAATCCGGCGGTGAGGGGAAAAGTTATTTCCATAAAAAGAAAACGGGATTAATTATTTAAAGATATGATTTTCCATAAAATTTACACTTCACAAATAATTAATAATTTAGCTTGTTTTATACGGCATAGGCGTTTATATTTGCATCCTTGTTTGCGGAAAATAAAACTCGGATAATTTTTCAGTTTTTATTTTAATAGTATATTAATAATCAGTATATTACGTAAAATAG
>PFUR01000070.1:0-20436 GCA_002790195.1 Flavobacteriales bacterium CG_4_9_14_3_um_filter_40_17 | reverse complement strand
ATAGAGCATCCCGATTTCATCGGGACGGTCACAAGTTAGAGATAAAGGAATAGTAATTGGTCGCGTAGCTCAGCTGGATAGAGCATCTGCCTTCTAAGCAGACGGTCACAGGTTCGAATCCTGTCGCGATCACAAAAATGATTCAGCTTTTTGAGTTATCACGTTTACATACTGTATTCTAAGGAATTAGATAATTATTATGTTGGACACACTGGGGATTCGCTTGAATCTCGTTTACGGAAACATTTAAGTAACCATCATGGTTTTACGGCAAGAGCCATAGATTGGATTGTCGTATATAAAGAATTGTTATCTTATAAAGTCGATGCTTTCCAACGTGGACATTTTATAAAAAGTCAAAAATCGAGAAAATTTATTGAAAATTTAATCAGTGTGGCGGTATGGTGATTTGCCTCTTTTTTCTTCGATGATTTTTTTATTGAATGTTATACATACTTCACTGGTTTTGGTTAATCTTCCAGAAATCCGAATTTACCTAAATTAAAATCATTGATTGCCTGTATGATTTCCGCTTTGGTGTTCATCACAAACGGGCCTTGTGCGGCAATAGGCTCATGGATGGGTTCTGCGCTCAAGATTAATACAACTGCGTTTTCAAGGGCTTCAACAGTGAAATTTTCACCTTGGTTTTCAAACAAGACAAAATGGTCGGTGGGCGCTTGTCCGGCTTCGTTTACCAAGATGCTGCCTTCTATGACTAACAAAGCAGTATTGTAGTTTGCCGGGAAATTAAAATCGGTTTTTGCGCCTTTGTTCATTTTTGCGTTGAGCATATTCACCGGTGTAAAAGTTGAGGCTGCGCCTTTGATGCCTTTGTACTCACCGGAGATAACTTCAATTTCACCATTCTTGTTTTCCAAATGAAAACGATTGATGCTTTTGTTTTGGATGGCTTGGTATTTGGGTTTTGACATTTTGTCCTTGGCCGGAAGATTAATCCACAATTGCACCATTTGAAAATCACCGCCTTGTTTGCTGAAATTTTCTTCGTGGTATTCTTTGTGCAATACACCCGATGCAGCCGTCATCCATTGCACATCGCCTTCGCCGATGACTCCGCCGCCACCGCTGCTGTCGTGGTGTGCCACTTTGCCCTTATACGCAATTGTAACTGTTTCAAAACCCCGGTGCGGATGAACACCCACTCCTCTGGGCGTGTCGGTCGGCGGAAAATAAAATTTTGAGTTGTAATCGAGCATGATAAATGGGCTCATTCGCTGCATATCTAGACGGTATGCACTCGGTATAAAATTGTGGACTCGAAATCCGTCTCCTACAAAATGAGGTTCTCTGGGAGGAATGACCACTTCTATTTTTTTGGTTGCCATAATTTTTCTTTTGAATAATGCAAAGATACGAGTTATGTTAAACTCAAAATTGCCCCGTTGAGAGCAAAACCAAAGTGCAAGCCCGCTCAAACGGGATGTTGTTTGCCTTTAACAGCTGTTCCAATTCCGGATTCTCGCTCCCCGGATTGAAAATGACCCGCTCAGGTTTAAGGGTAAGGATGCCTTGGTAATAATTTTTTTGGTTTTCTGGGCTGAGATAAATTGAAACCGTGTGGAATTTTTCTTGCAAATTAATGGAATCTAAAATTGGAAAGGTTTCAGAATTGTCTTTTCTACTTCCGATGCCAACGGTTTCTACCCCGTGTTGATGCATCATTCTCATCGCCCTGTTTGCATATCTTCCCGGATTGTTTGATGCACCGAGAATGAGTGTTTTTTTCATCTGTTCTTTTTTATTGGTCAGATGGAATTCACCATCGAACATTTCGGTTGGTATCAACTTAATTGTTATGGCTCATTTCATGTTTTTAAAATTGATGTAACAAATTTAACTTTCTTGTCGTCTTATATTAAAATTACAAAATAAAAAGGTTGATTTTAGTTTTTGTAAAGAAAATTGTTTTTTATGTAGTATGTAAAACACAGTAATATGCAATACATATTAAATCAATTTTAAACTCAAGATTAATCGCAACCAAACAAATTAAACTAAAACTATTTTTAAAATGAAAAAAGCCATCCTCTTGTTAAGCCTCTTTTTTTACAGTATCATGAATGCACAACTTGCCAATCCTGCTCCCGAAGGCAGGGGTGTTGTTTTCGGAAAAGTTATTGAACAAAAATCGGGAGCACCCATTCCGTATGCCGCGGTTTCTTTGAAATGGCAGGAAAATCCGAATCAGTTGTTTGGAAGTATAACTGATGAAAACGGATTTTTCGAGGTAAAAGGCCTGCCGGAAGAAATACTTTGGATAGAAGTTCAATTCATCGGCTATAAGAATTTTGCCTCAAAAATTGACCTGACCCAATCCAAAATAATTGATGTTGGCGTGATTAATCTGGAAGAAGTTGTTTCGGGGCTTGCAGAAGTCAGCGTGGTTGGGGAACAATCGACAGTTGTACAAAAAATTGACCGCAAGGTCATCAACGTGGGCAAAGACATCACCACCATGGGCGCAACTGCGGCCGACATCATGGGCAATCTCCCTTCGCTAAGTGTCGATCAAGACGGGAATCTCAGCATGCGCGGCAACAGCAACGTGCGCATCTTGGTGGATGGCAAACCCACCAACATCGAACCCAGCCAATTGTTAAAACAAATCCCCTCTTCATCCATTAAAAGTGTGGAGTTAATCACCAATCCTTCTGCAAAATATAATCCGGAGGGCATGTCGGGGATCATCAACATCGTGTTGCACAAAAATGCCAATTTAGGCTTCAATGGCAGTTTTAATTCCGGCTACACCTATGGGGTAAAATCAAAATGGAACGGTTCGGTAGATTTAAACTACAAAACCAATAAATTCAACTGGTTTGCCAATTACGGCATCAATTCGGGAACTTCTTTTAGCAAAGTTTTCATCGACCGGACAGACAACCAAACGCTTCAAGATTTGAATATTTTGAACCAGTCAAATTCACACTTAGCGAAGTTCGGTTTCGATTTTTACATCAATCCGAAAAATACTTTTTCGTTTTATACCATCCAAAATGCATTCAATGCCGATGCTGATATTTTGACAAATGTCGATTTTGTATTGAATGACCAACCCGATTTGATTCAAGACAATTTTATCGATAACGACAACGATACACAAACCTATAATTTCAATTACAAAATAGATTTTGCCAAGGAAGGACACAATTTGGAAGTTGAAGCCAATCTGAGCGACACCAATTCCAAAGAGAAAGCAGTTTTCGATTTTATGACTGATACAGACCAAATACGGTATGTGGACTTGCTCAGACCCGAACAAACAGAAAATATTTTCAACTTCGATTACGTAAACCCAATCACCGAAAAAATGAAATTGGAAGCCGGATTAGAATACAGGTCTAACGAAAACAGTATTGATTTCAAGACTAACAATCCCGATCCGAACAGTGTCAATACGATTTTTGATTACGACAGGGATATCTATTCCGCTTACCTCACGCTCGGTTACAACTGGAAAAAAATCACACTTCAAGCAGGCGTGCGCAGCGAATATTTTGAGGTGGATGCCGTGAGCGACAATGCCAATGTTTTCAACGAAGATTATTTTAATTTATATCCATCCGTGCACACCACTTGGTCACCATCCGAAAAAAATCAGTTTTCGTTGAGTTACAGCCGCCGCGTTGACCGTCCTGGCTTGGAACAAACCAATCCAATCCGTCAGTTTAGCACACCCACCATTACCGGATTGGGCAACCCTGCGCTCGACCCGCAGTTTACAAACTCATACGAATTTGGATATTCACGCCAGTTGACGAAAGGTTCGGTTTCGTTCACCACTTTCTACCGAAAAATAAAAGACGAAATCACGCAGACACTTTTTGAAAACCCGAACGACGTGACCCAAACCATCCTGAGTTTTGACAACGTGGACGACAACGAAGCCTACGGATTTGAAAGTTCAATTAGTTATAAATTTTGGGAATGGTGGAATACGACTGTCAACTTTGATTTGTACCAACAAACCCTGAATGGTGTGGCTGGCGCAAACAACCTATCGCGGGAAAATACCAAGTTGAATTTTCGTGTAAACAACAGTTTCAAAGCCACCAAAAAACTCAATTTTCAGCTATTCGGCATGTACACCGGCAGAGAGCGGACACTACAACTTGATGTAGAAGAAATGTGGCGGATTGATGCCGGTTTGCGATACAAAGTACTGAAAGACAAGGGCAGCTTGAGTTTCCGGGTCAACGATATCTTCAAAACACAATACGCCAATTTCAGCGCAGACAACCCTTTTCCACAATCCGGGTTTTCAAAATGGGAAAGCCGCAGGGTTTACATCGGATTTTCCTACAGCTTCTCAAAAGGCGATGTAAAATCCAGAAACCGCAAAAACAGGGATGACAACACCAAATCGGGTGGGGGTATCATGTAATATCATGTCTGATGTGGAGACCCAAAAGGTTTTTTAATCTATATTTCCAGACCCAACAAGTTTCTAAAACCTGTTGGGTCTTAATATCTCGTTTAATAAATTTCTTATATTTACCCGTAAAACCAAGCGCATGAATCTTCCGCAAGGGAAAAAAATATACTTCGCTTCCGACAATCACCTAGGCGCTCCTGACCGTGCAAAAAGCCTTCCGCGCGAGCAGTTGTTTGTCAGTTGGTTAGAGGCCATTAAAAAAGATGCTCACAGTCTTTTTTTGGTAGGTGACTTATTCGATTTTTGGTTCGAATATAAAAAAGTAGTTCCCAAAGGCTTTGTTCGTGTTCTCGGTAAATTGGCAGAATTGAGCGATTCGGGAATTC
Organism: Flavobacteriales bacterium CG_4_9_14_3_um_filter_40_17; assembly: GCA_002790195.1. Classification (GTDB taxonomy): domain Bacteria; phylum Bacteroidota; class Bacteroidia; order Flavobacteriales; family Flavobacteriaceae; genus UM-FILTER-40-17. Next base: position 15,651 of record PFUR01000070.1, on the reverse strand, counting down.
AAATCCACTATTTTGTCGGCAACCACGACTTGTGGATGGACGGCTATTTTGAAAGCGAACTCAACATTCCGGTCTATCACAGCCCACAAGTTTTTGAGTTCAACGGCAAACAATTTTTCATCGGGCACGGCGATGGTTTGGGACCGGGCGACAAAGGATTCAAAAGGATGAAAAAGGTATTTGCACATCCGGTGTCGAAATGGTTTTTCCGTTGGCTTCATCCCGACCTCGGTGTGCGTTTGGCACAACATCTTTCCGTCAAAAACAAACTCATTTCGGGTGTTGAAGATGTAACCTTTTTGGGTGCGGAAAACGAGTGGTTGGCGCAATATGCCAAACGAAAATTGGCAGAAAAACACTTCGATTATTTTATTTTTGGGCATCGCCATCTGCCGATTGACATTGCCTTGACCGGAACAAGCAGATATGTCAATCTCGGCGATTGGATTTCACATTATACCTACGCTGTTTTTGATGGAAAAGACTTGACTTTGCAGTCTTTTGAGGCAGGCCATAATCCGATCATTCACCACTAAAATTTTAAGTATGAAGCCAGTATTTGCCTTCTCATTATTGGGGATTTTATTTTTGATATCCTGTAAATCCGGTTTTGCCCCAAAAACAGAAGGTGAATTGACCTATAAAGAATTCACCAAGTCGCAAAAATCATTTCGGAGCAAGGATGGGAAAATGGCTTATATAGATAGAGGTCACGGGTCTGTTTTACTATTGTTGCACGGTGTGCCGACTTCGTCGTGGCTTTACCGAAATATGATTGATGAGTTGGTAGCGGGCGGATATCGAGTGATTGTGCCTGACATGCTAGGTTTTGGCAACAGCGATTCTCCTAAAGGCTACGACTTGTACCACCCCGAGGCGCATGCCCAACGATTGATTGCCTTGATGGATCACCTCAAAATAGAACATTGGACACAGGTATTTCACGATGCCGGGGGACTTTGGACATGGGAGTTGATGAAGGCTGCTCCCAATCGTGTCGATAAATTGGTTATTCTGAACACGATAATCTATCCAACGGGATTTCATCCACCCATCCGTTTCAAAAGAGGATTTTTTGCCAAATTAGCCATGTCGCTTTACAGCAACGGCATCTCTACGGATGTCATGCTCAAACAACTTTTTAAAGACGGTTTGATGGAAAACAACCTGACCAAAGTGTCTTATCAAGGTTATAAAAAACCGCTGTTGGCAGGACAGACCAAAGCGATGTACACTTTTTTTTCGTCCACTTGCAACAACTTACCCGACTACTCCGGCATCATCCGCGAAATTAACAAACCCATCATGCTGATTTGGGGCAAATACGACAAGTTTTTGGTGATAGACAACATGCGTGAAGAGGTTGTCAGTGATTTGCATATCCAACCCGAAAATATACATATGCTTGACGCCAAACATTTTATACAGGAAGAAAACCCGCGAGAAATAGACCGATTGATTTTGGAATTTATAAGGGAGGAGTAGGATTTCTTATCAAGTCAGATTTTATCCTTGATTCGCATTTATTAGTTGAACTTAAGGTTAAATAATTTCCGTTAACTTATCTTGAGTAAGTATCTCAAATTAAAACCCAAAGGGATCTAATTGCGAATTAAATTTGAAATTAAAATGTAAGTCTGAGGATTTTCCCGGATTTTGTAAGCTACTTTTTTTGTTGACTTGGTAGCATTATAGTTCTCAATATTTTTAATGTGAATTTTGTTTCAACAATTCCGGGAATTTTTGCTGGAACTTTCTCAATCGGGGGATAGAAACATTTTGGATGTAGGGGTTTTCGGCATGATGTTTTTCGTAATCCTGATGATAATCTTCCGCTTGGTAAAAGATTTTGAAAGGCACGATTTGTGTAACGGTAGGTGCGTTGAATACGTGTTTTGCTTCCAACGATTTTACATAAGCAATGGCGATATTTTTCTCTGTTTCATTTTGATAAAAAATTACCGAGCGGTATTGCGTTCCTCTATCCGGTCCTTGACGGTTTAAGGTCGTAGGGTCGTGCGAGCCGAAAAAGACTTTTACCAGTATTTCGTAGGAAACTACTTTTGGGTTGTAGTAAACGGCAACTGTTTCGGCATGACCGGTTTGCCCGAAACCTACGGCTTCATAGCTGGGGTTTTTGGTTTGGCCGCCACTGTATCCTGAAACGGCTTCATCCACACCTTTTACACTTTCATAAATCGCTTCCACACACCAAAAGCAACCGCTTGCAAAATAGGCTACTTGCCGGTTTATAGTCAGCTTCTTTTCCGATTCTCCAATTTTCACCTTATCTTGACAAGCGGTTTGAAAGAATGTAAAAAAGCAAAAAGGCAACAGTAAAAAGAGTTTTTTCATGGCTGTAGGTTTTTTTTGTTTCAATTTCTTCCTTTTTCAGACGGATAAAGAGTCGGTAAAGGGTCGCTCTGCCAAAATTCTTTGGTGTCCGCATCCATCATAGTCAGGCTTCCTGTGAAGCCGGCTCCCGTATCGATGTTCCACACGTTCGCAGCTTTAACAGGCGTAAGGTTGCCAATGCGCAAGGTGGGTGTATGGCCGATGTAGATTTCGGCAAACAGTTTCATCCTTTGAGGGTATTTGGGCGAGTCGTGTGGAATGTTAGTATCCAAACCAACGGCAGTTTCCCACAGCGTCCTATCCCAATAAAACGGGATGTTGTTGTATTCTTTTTCAGGCCCGTGCAGGGAGGTGAATCCAGCGTGAACAAACAATCTGTTTTTGGCATCGATGTGATAGTTTTTCAGCGATTGCAAAAAATTCAAATGTTTTAAGACAGTTGTTTTGTCAGCTTGCCTGTAATCGTCGATGGTGGCCTGACCCCCGTGCTGCAACCAAAGCGGATTGTCAGTTTTTTCTAACAACCATTTTTCAAACAAATCATCGTGGTTCCCTTTGATAAAAAGGCAAGATTGTTTTTTGTTTAATTGAATCAGCAAATCAATTACTTTTGACGATTCGCTCCAGCCATCGACATAATCGCCCAAAAAAATCAACCGGTCAGCGGCTGTAACTTTTGCGAATTCTAGAACTTGGGCCAAGGCCTTATAACCGCCGTGAATATCACCAATTACCAAAGTGCGCTGTTGACCTGTCATTTGTTTTAAAACGAACTTAAACCGTTACCCATTTGAAAGCATACGGGTCTTGCGGGATTTTAATTCTTTCTGATATTTTAGCCAATCTGTCCGGCAGATTCATGATGTAATCACGCGCGCGTTCCGATTTGTCGTTGAGTTCCCGGATGTTGGTGATGTCCCAAAAGTCGGTTAATTTTTTCAAGATATCGATATAATCTTCGGTGGTATAAACACCCAACCGTTGGGCTGCGTTGGAAAAATTTTCAAAAGCATCACCGATGACACCACCCGACTCACGAATGAATTGTGCCGGCATCACGATTTTTGTTTTCATCATATCCGAAAAAGCTATCATCATCTCACTCGGGTCAACCGAAAAAATCCGTTGGATAAAAGATCGATAGGCCATGTAGTGGCGCATCTCATCTCCGGCAATCAGTTTACACATATTCCCGAGGAGTTTATTTTGCTTTTTTTGTGCCAATTGCCCGACTCTTTTGTGCGAGATATGTGTAGCCAATTCTTGAAAACTGGTATATACAAAGTTTTTGTAAGGATCTCTTCCGGTGCCGATTGCAAATCCGTCGGAGATGATGTGTTGGGTTGTAATTTCAATCTCTTTCATATTGACCATACCAGAGAGATAGAGATATTTGTTGAGTGCATCGCCATGGCGATTTTCTTCGGCTGTCCAATGCCGAGTCCAGCGAGACCAGCCGTTTCTTTCATGTTGCTCAACTCCTTCGATATCCATAATCCATGATTCGTAGGTTGGCAGTGCCTCTTCCGTGATGGTGTCGGCTACCAAGACAACCCAAAAATCATAGGGCAATTCACGTGCTTCTTCACGGATTTGGCGAACAGCTTCGTAAAAATTTTCGTTAGAAGAGTCAGGCAGCAAATCGGTTGGTTGCCAGATTTTTTCGGCGGGAATCAAATATTCTTGCATCCATGCGTCCACCTCGGGTTCGAGGGTTTTCATGACTTCTTTTCGTTGTGGATGTAATGGCATTGTGAAATTATAAATAGTTTGTGGCAAAGATAAGATTTAAATAGGGATAAGCAGACGAACCTCTTTGATTTACCAATATTTTAACGAACTTTAATTGTATCGTATTTTTCTAAATATCCGCATCACCTCTTTAAAGGCATCGTAGGTTTTTTCGCTGTGAAGTTTAAGAAAAGGTTTTGCAGCGATTAATTTTTCTTTGGCTTCCTCAAAACCGTTCAGATAACAAAGCAGATAGGTGTTGGGGAGGTTTTCCAAATCGTTTTTATCTATGGTTTCAATCGATGCGCCTTTAATCAATTTCGATACCAATTTGTTGTTGGCATTGTATAGATGATGCATGACTACTTTGTCAAATTGGGGTGGTTCAAACAGCAAGTGGGAGTTGATTTTATAGGTGCCGTTTTCTTCAAAATTAATCACGACTTCTTCTAATGGGTAATATTTTTGGTGTTGATTAATTCCTAACTGCACATACTCGACAATTCTGAAACTGTCTTCATCAAACATAATAGACACTTCGTCCAAAGCCGAATAGAAAAGCCTGACATGCTCGTTAACCAATTCAATATCAACACGTGAAAAATAGACAGACTCGCCGATTCTCTTTTCCAGCCCTGCCCAGCACATCACGAATATCTCCTTGAAAACTTTGTAATGTGGCGGAAAATCGGGATGTTTTTTGATGATGAAATCAAATACGCCATCCAAAGTCAATTGAATGTTGTTTTGTGCCGACTTTTCTATCGAAGCTACTATTTTGGAGTTTGTATCCACCAATTCGCTTCGAAAGTTCACCGGCATGGAGTTGCTTCCTTGCCTGAAGAAAACCGTTCCTCCCCAATATTTCCAAATATTCCGGCGGAGCGATGTCAGTTTGTTGTTTGGGAATATAGTCACTAAACCCACTACTTTGTCATTCGGGAGGTTCGGAAACGGGATGTTTTCGTACTGCACCAACGGCGCATTGTCTAAGTATGCATCAATCAGGTTTTGAATCTTGCTGTCGTCAAAAAAATCGACTCCGACGATGGTATTTTTATCATCTTCGACCCCAACCACAATGTAGGAATTATTTTTGGGGTTGGAGTTGCTCAGGGCACAGACGTGTTTCAAAAATTTGGCTTTGCCTTCTTTTACATACAAATCTAAGCGGCGTTTTTTGTCATAAAAACTATTTTCATCTTGATGCGCCAACAAATTTTTGACCAGTAGCCGCTTGTTAATCATCTTTTATTAGGTATTTGGCAGAAGCCAATTGATGTTTATTCCTTTGTGTAATGGCATGAAAATTATTTCAGAATTTATTTATACTTTTCAATTGCGCCTTGGCTTTGAATTGCTTCCCGCTTCAGCAGGATGATTGCTGCAACAATCAAAAAAGGCTTTAGCCGAACTATTCATCCTTAAATTTTTGAATTCAACATCAATATTAAAGATCAAGTTATAAATTTTCAATAGTCATTTTACATCAGCTACAAACTATTTTCCAAGATTGTCACACAAATATATCAAACAAATTCGATTGATTCTTACTAAATGATTCCCTTGGTTGTCGGTAGAATCATCTTTTCCACATCGCGTTTGACAGCCGCTTTGATGGCCTTGGCAAAGGCTTTAAAAATAGCTTCGATTTTGTGGTGCTCGTTGGTACCTTCCGCTTTGATATTGAGATTGGCTTTAGCACCATCGGTAAAGGATTTGAAAAAATGATAGAACATCTCAGTCGGCATCTTGCCAATCATTTCGCGTTTAAAATCAGCTTCCCAAACCAACCAGTTTCTCCCGCCAAAATCGATGGCAACCTGTGCCAGACAATCGTCCATAGGCAGACAAAAACCATAGCGTTCGATGCCTAATTTGTTTCCCAAAGCACGACCGAATACTTCGCCCAACGCAATCGCTGTGTCTTCAATCGTGTGGTGTTCATCAACTTGCAAATCGCCTTCGATGCGTATATCCAAGTCCATTTGGCCGTGTCGCGCGAGCTGGTCGAGCATGTGGTCAAAAAATTCAATCCCTGTTTTGATTTCACTTTTTCCGGTGCCGTCCAAGTTGAGTTTGATATAAATATCCGTTTCGTTGGTCTTGCGGTGCAGTTCGGCAACGCGGGTTTGCAATTTCAGAAATGTGTAGATTTGTTCCCAATTGTTTGTTTCAAGTGCGATAAATTTTTGTAGTTCGGCTTGTTTAACAGAAACTTCGTCTGTGCCCAAATTCGTTTGTTTGTTTATAAAAATTGCACTCGCGTTCAGGTTTTTTGCCAATTCGACGTCTGTCAATCGGTCGCCGATTACGAAAGAGTTTGCCAAATCGTAACTAGAAGAAAAATAGCGAGTCAACAATCCGGTTTTGGGTTTTCGGGTGGGCGCATTGTCTTTCGGAAAAGTCCGGTCAATTAAAATATCATCAAACTTAACACCTTCACCTTCCAAAGTTTTTAAAATAAAATGGTGTACCGGCCAAAAGGTTTCCTCCGGAAAATTAGCCGTTCCCAAACCATCCTGATTGGTGACCATGACCAATGCAAAATCGAGCTCGGTGGCGATTTTGGACAAGTAAGTCAAGGCTTTCGGGTAGAATTCGAGTTTTGCAAACGCATCGATTTGCTCGTCTTCCGGTTCTTTGATTATCGTGCCGTCACGGTCTATAAAAAGCACTTTTTTAGCCATTAGTTCATTTGATTTAAGGCGGTTATTAATTTTTTATTTTCGGCGGATGTCCCTATCGTAATGCGCAAGGTGTTTTGGCAAAGCGGTTGCGAACTCCGAATTCGGGTGACGATGCCTTTTTCAAGCAATTGGGTGTATCGCTTGGCAGAATCATCTACCCTAATCAACACAAAATTAGCATCGGTTGGATATATTTTTTTGACAAATTCAATTTTTTTCAAGGCTTCCAACAATATATTTCTTTCTTGTAAAATTCTTTTAACTTCCTGTTGTACACCCGCAACATCCAAAACCCTTTCCATGGCTTTTATTTGCGTCAATTTGTTGACATTATACGGCGGTTTAATTTTATTGAGAACAGCAATAATTTCAGCCGATGCATAGCAAATTCCCAATCGTATTCCGGCCATTCCATAAGCTTTGGAAAGTGTTTGTGTGACAATCAAATTAGGAAAATCGTTCAATCGGGCTAGCCAACTTTCCTTCTCAGAAAAATCGATGTAAGCTTCGTCTATGACTACTAAACCCGGAAAACGGACAATCATTTTTTCTATTTTATCGGCATCGAAAGCATTCGCGGTGGGATTGTTTGGCGAACAAATGAACAAGATTTTGGATTGTGTATCAATCTTTTTTATAACTTCTGAAACTTCGGGTTGGAAATTTTCTAAAAGCAAAACCTCCCGGTTTTCAACCGCATTGATTTCGGACAAAACGCCATACATGCCGTACGTTGGTGGCAGTGTGATGATGTTGTCTGTTTTGGGTTCGCAAAAAGCCCTGAAAATCAAATCGAGTACTTCGTCGCTGCCGTTGCCTAAAAGGATGTTTTCTGTCAAAACGTCTTTTTGTTCAGCCAATGCTTTTTTCAAAGCGCGTTGTTGCGGGTCAGGATAACGGTTGACACCATTTTCAAACGGATTTTCATTGGCATCCAAAAACACCATCTCTTGCTCGAAATCCTTAAACTCATCGCGTGCAGATGAATAAGGCTTGAGCCGAAGCACATTGGTTCGGACGAGGGCAGAAAGATTGAAAATTGAAGACATGGTTAGATTAATGAATTACGAATTACAAATTATGAATAACTAATAACGATTAAAGTTTAACAGATAAAGAATTCAAGCGAAGTGTGACCGCATTTTTATGGGCTTGCAAGCCTTCAGCTTCCGCCATGGTTTCGATGGTTTTTCCGATGTTTTGAATTCCCATTTCACTTACTTTTTGAAAAGTCATACTTTTCATAAAGCTATCCAAATGCACGCCGCTGTAATTTTTCGCAGAACCGTTTGTCGGCAGCGTATGATTGGTTCCGGAGGCATAATCCCCGGCACTTTCGGGGGTGTAATTTCCGACGAAAACCGATCCTGCATTGGCAATACTGTCCACGTAAAAATTTTCGTTTTCTGTACATATGATAAAGTGTTCGGGACCATACTCATCGATGAGTTCCAAAGCGGTTTGGTGATTGTCCACATAAATCAATTTGGAATTGGCGATAGATTTTTCGGCTATCGATTTGCGTGGTAAAACTTGGAGTTGAGCGTGAATTTCTTGCTCCACCGAATCTATCATTTTTTTGGAAGTTGAAACCAAAATTACTTGGCTGTCTTCGCCGTGCTCGGCTTGGCTCAGCAGGTCGGAGGCGACAAAAGCAGGAACAGCACTATCGTCTGCTACGACCAACAACTCACTCGGCCCGGCAGGCATGTCGATGGCTACACCAAATTGCGTAGCCAACTGTTTGGCAACGGTGACATATTGATTTCCGGGTCCGAAAATTTTATAGGCTTTTGGGATGGATTCTGTGCCAAAAGTCATCGCGGCAATGGCCTGCATGCCGCCGGCTTTAAAAATTTGCGTAACGCCACACAGATTGGCAGTATATAAAATAGCCGGATGAATGTTCCCTTCTTTATTTGGTGGTGAACACAACACGACCTCTTTGCAACCCGCAATCTGAGCAGGAACTGCCAGCATCAGGATGGTCGAAAACAACGGGGCGGTTCCGCCCGGTATGTACAACCCCACTTTTTGAATGGGTCTTTTTTCCTGCCAACAACGAACTCCCGGAGTGGTTTCAACTTCAAGAACGGGCGTTTTTTGTGCTTTGTGAAAAGTTTCGATGTTGATTTTGGCTGTCTGAATGGCTTGTTTCAACTCTTCCGGAACGGCTTGAATGGCTTCTTGAATCTCGCCTTCAGATACTTTCTGTGTGATGAGCGAAACGTGGTCGAAACGTGTGGTGTATTCGGATAGTGCCGCATCGCCTTCCCGTCGGATTTTGTCGAATACTTCTTTGGCGACAGGCTCGATATTCGCGTAAGTGCGGGTAGGCCTTTTCAAAATTACCTGCCAATCACTTCGTTTTGGGTTGTCTATTTTAATCATCTTTACCGTTTTATAAAACCATTTTCTCAATCGGGCAAACGAGGATGCCTTCTGCACCGGCAGATTTGAGCGCATCGATGATTTCCCAAAACTTATCTTTTTGAATGACGGTATGAACAGAACTCCAACCTTCTTCTGCTAAAGGAAGCACCGTCGGGCTGCGCATACCGGGCAAAAGTTTGATAATTTCGTCGAGTCGCGAATGGGGAGCGTTTAGCAATACGTATTTTGATTCGCGAGCGCGCAAAACCGATTTGATTCGGAACTGAAGTTTGTCTAAAATTTCTTTTTTAACTTCAGTCAATTTTGATCCGACGGCCAGTACCGCTTCACTCTCCATCATCACTTCGACCTCTTTCAAATTGTTTTTGAAAAGGGTATTACCACTCGACACGATGTCGCAAATGGCATCGGCCAAACCGATGTTTGGAGCGATTTCAACTGAACCGTTGATGATGTGCAACTCAGCTTTTACACCGAATTTTGATAAATAATTATTGACCGTATTCGGATATGAAGTGGCTATGCGTTTTTCCTGAAGGTCTTGGACGGATTGGTAGTCAACGTCTTTGGGTACTGCGATGCAGACCCTGCATTTTGAAAACCCCAAACGTTCGACGATGCGCAAGTCGTTTCCTTTTTCTATCAAGAGGTTTTCGCCAATGATGGCCGCATCAACTACACCGTCTCTCAAATATTGCGGAATGTCGCCGTTTCGGAGATACAAAACCTCGATGGGAAAGTTCTTGGCAGAGGCTTTGAGCTGGTCTTGTCCGTTGTCGATGGAAATTCCGCAATCTTTCAAGATTTGCATGGAGTCTTCATTCAGCCGGCCTGCTTTCTGAATGGCAATTTTTAGTGTGTTCATAATTTAATTTAAAAATTTTATAAAAAAGAAACCCGTTTGATTGGCTCAAACGGGTTCGAAATATGTCTGTTTTACACAATACAATCTCACCTCGCCTGAGCGAAACATAGAGAATGATGGTGTGTACTTTTATTATTCATGACAATGCAAATATAAATTTATATTTTTTATCAAACAATTTTCAAACAAAAAACATCAAAAATAGCTGCTTTTGTTGTATTAATTTTTTCCTTTTAAGGCCTTTTTAGCTTCTTCTTTGTTGATGGTGTCCACCATAATTGGTGTTGCAACAAAGAGTGAAGAGTAGGTTCCTACAAAAATACCCACCAGAATAGCAAACATAAATCCTCTGATGGAATCGCCACCGAAAATGAAAATGGCCAAGATAACCACGATGGTTGTTGCCGAGGTGTTGATGGTTCTGCTTAAAGTGGAATTTAAAGCTTCATTGACCAAAGTGTCGAATTTTTTGGAGGAACCCTCAGACAAATATTCACGGACACGGTCAAAAACTATTACGGTATCGTTAAGCGAATACCCGATAACGGTCAGAATTGCGGCAATGAAAGCTTGGTCGATTTCCATGTTGAAGGGCAAAAACTTGTAGAACAAAGAGAATACGCCTAAAACGACCAATGCATCATGGAAAACAGCCAATACAGCACCAAAACTGAATTGCCATTTTTCAAATCGCAATAAGATATAGATAAAAACAACAACCAATGAACCCAAAAGTGCCCAAACCGAATTTTGTTTGATGTCGTCTGCTATGCTTGGTGTAACCTTGAAGGTTTTCATGATACCCGCAGTTTTTGTTTCAGAAATATTAGCAAAGTCTTCCAAGGATAGGCCGGCCGGCAAATACGGTTGAAGTATTTTAAATAATTTTTCCTGAATTTCATTGTCAATTTCCGTTCCTTCTTCATCGACTTTGTATTTGGTCGTGATTTTAAGCTGATTGTTGGAACCGAAAGTTTTTACCTCCGCACTGCCGAATTCGGCAACCACGATTAATTGAATTTCTGTCGGGTTGACAGCATTTTCAAACCGGACTTGGTAAGTTCTACCGCCGACAAAGTCAACCCCCCAATTAAGTCCTAAAGAAAACAAGGAAATCATTGCTATCACAATCATCGACCCCGAAAAGACATAAGCAATTTTTCGTTTACTCAAGAAATCGAATTTCAAATTGGTAAACCAATTTTTGGTGATGGGTGTGGAGAAGTCCAATCTTTTTCCTTTGTTGAGAAACCATTCAATAAATAGTCTGGAAATAAAAATAGCAGAAAATAAAGAGGTTGCAATCCCGATTAGCAAGGTTGTAGCAAATCCTTTAATAGGGCCGGTTCCAAACACATACAAAATCAAGGCGGTTAGGGCGGTGGTAATGTTTGCGTCAAAAATAGAGGACATAGCGCCTTTCCAACTAAAGGCATGGCGGAGTGCTTCTTTTACATTTTTGCCGGCGTAGAGTTCTTCTTTGGCACGCTCGTATATAATCACGTTTGCATCAACTGACATACCGATGGTCAACACGATACCTGCAATGCCGGGTAAAGTCAAAACTGCGCCAAGTCCGGTCAGTACGCCAAAAATAACCAGCAAGTTGAAAAGTAAGGCAACATTGGCAAATAAACCGGCATAACCATAGTAGAAAACCATCCATAAAAGCACGATTAAGAATGCGATTGCAAATGAATTGATACCACTGTCTATAGCTTCTTGCCCCAAGGAAGGGCCAACAATTTCAGACTGGATAATATCTGCGGAGGCCGGCAGTTTTCCGGCACGCAAAACGTTGGCTAAGTCGATGGCCTCGTTCAGGGTGAAGTTTCCTGAAATTTCAGAACGCCCGCCTTGAATAGCTCCTTTTGAAACACCTGGGGCAGAATACACAATATTGTCCAAAACAATGGCGATGTTGCTATTCTCTTGTGAAGCTTTTCCGGTCATTTTTTCCCATATCTTAGAGCCTACGCCGTCCATTTGCATGGTTACGGAAGGTTTGCCGATTTGATCGTAAGATTGCTGGGCTTCGACAATTACACTGCCACTGAGCGGTGGAATGTTGTCCCTGTTAGATTTAAGTGCGTACAAATCTATCATTTCCGATTGGCCTTCGGGCTTACTCCACGCAAACCGGACGAATTTTTGATCGCCTTGCAGCAAACCTCTCACTTGGGGATTGTTCAGATATTGATTAAAAACAGCGGTGTCTTTGGTTGCAACCGTAGCGATGATTGGGCCGCCATTGTAAACTTTTGATTGTTCTCTGACAAACAGGTCAAACAAAGGATTGTTGGAAGCTGCCTGATCTAATGAGTCTTTTTTTACATCCACCAATAAAGAATCGATTCCGGTCGCGGCAGGTGTTTCTTTTGGGGTTTCTCTCTTGACGATGGTTGTTTTAAGATATTCGTTGGTTTGGGATAAGAAACCGGCGAGTTCATCCACTTTGTAGGTTTCCCAAAACTCTAACTGGGCGGTACTTTGCAACAATTTTTTAACCCGATTGACATCTTTAGCCCCGGGGAGTTCAACCAAAATACGACCTGTATTCCCAAGCCTTTGTATGTTCGGCTGGGTGACCCCAAATTTATCAATCCTTTTTCTAAGCACTTCGAAGGCACTCAAGACAGACTCATCAACTTTTCTGCGGATGACGTTTTTAACTTCGTTTTCCGGTGTGTCGAAGTTGATGCTTCCACTAAGCGATTTGTTGGCAAAAATATCAGGGGATGATAATTTAGTCTTGTTGCCGTTTTTGGCATTTATCTCGTCAAAGGCGATGAAGAACGACTCAACATAAGCATCTTGGCTTTGTTTTTGTTTAGCCGATGCCAGGGCAAGTGCTTCGTTGAAAACAGGATCTTTGGTGTTGTTAGCCAAACCTTTGAGGATGTCTTTGACGGAAATTTGAAGAATCACATTGATCCCACCCTTTAAATCGAGGCCTTTGTTGAGCTCTCGGTCTTTTACCTCGTTGTAGGTGAAATCGGTAAATCCTAAATTGAAAACCTTTTCGTTACCCAATGAATCCAAATATTCTCTCTCCTTCAAGTCGAGGATTTGTTGGTAGTCTATGGAATTTGAATCAACATTTTTTGCTGCATAATCCTTAGCCTTGTTTTCAATCTTGTTGGCGACAAACGTAAATGAAAGTTGGTAGATACTTACTAATCCGAATAAAATCGCAAATAGCCTAATGAGTCCTTTATTTTGCATTTTCTTGTTTTGTTATAGGTATTTTAAAAAACGGACAAATATAGAATTTACAACCTGATTAGACAATTTATTTGTCACATTTTATTAAAAAAGGCCATCGCACAAACGACAGCCTTTTTTGAGGTATAATTCTTATCGAAATTATTTCAACACTTCATTGAGTGCATTATTCATTTCCCGCACTTTTTCGGCACTCGATTTAAACAACGCTTTTTCTTTTTCATTCAAATCCAATTGGATGATTTCTTCTACACCGTTTTTGCCGATGATGGCCGGAACGCCGATGCAGATATCCTTTTCGCCATATTCGCCATTTAAAAACACGGAGCAAGGAATGATTCTTTTTCTGTTGTGAAGAATGCTGTCAACCAAGAAGGCGACCGATGCGCCCGGAGCATACCAAGCTGAAGTTCCCAACAATTTTGTCAAAGTTGCTCCGCCTACCATCGTGTCTGCGGAAACTTTTTCGAGTTGTTCGGCTGATAATAATTTAGAAACCGGGATTCCGTTGTAGGTAGCAAGCCTTGTCAATGGAATCATGGTGGTATCGCCATGGCCACCGATGACCATGCCATGGATATCATTAGCAGGTTTGCCAAGAGCCAAGGAAAGATAGGTTTTGAAACGAGAACTGTCAAGTGTGCCGCCCATGCCGATGATTTTGTTTTTCGGCAATCCCAAAGATTTGTGGGATAAGTAGGTCATGGTATCCATCGGATTGGAAACGACAACGATAACTGCATTTGGTGAATATTTGAGGATGCTTTCAGCAACTGACTTGACAATACCCGCATTGATGCCTATGAGTTCTTCCCGAGTCATGCCGGGTTTTCTTGGAATGCCGGAAGTGATAACAACTACATCGCTGCCTGCGGTTTTTGAATAATCTCCCGTAGTGCCGGCCACTTTTGTGTTAAAGCCTGTGGTGGTGGCACATTGCATAATATCCAAGGCCTTTCCTTCTGCAAAACCTTCCCGGATATCGAGAAGAACTACCTCACTAGCAATTTGTCTGTACGAAATTACGTCTGCGCAAGTCGCGCCAACGTTTCCTGCTCCTACGATGGTAACTTTCATTTTTTTGAAATTTTTAATTTGAATTTATTCGGTTTGAAATCTTTGATAAATCGACGAAAACAAAAGTACAAAAATGAATTGTAATCGGGTTTATAAAAGTGGATTTTTAGACGAAACCGCGCAGAAGCCTTACATTATCTGAAACCAAAATGTATCCCGACACTGATGGTTTCATATTCTTGAAATGTGTAATCGGCGTTCAACCCGAAGAAGCCGAGTTTGAGTTTGGCTCCGACTGTAGCCCGAAGCCCCGAAATGTCATTGTTCACGGTAAACGGATCGGTCAACACACGCTCTTGGTTGAAGATATTTGCTTCGATGATATAGGTTCCTTTCAAATCTAAATCTGAATTGCCTGAAATGTATCCCAATCCACCGTAAAAATTGATAATCGGTAGTTTGGTGGAGGCAATTAGCTCGAATAACCAAGTTTCTGCATCCAATTCCAACCGCTGATTTTCACCTCTTAAAGCGACATCGCCGGAAAAGTCGAATTGAGTATCTAACTGGTTATAAGCTACTAAGCCTGAAATATCAACAGGGAGGACGCGACCGAGTGGCAACCAAGAGGTAATTTCGTGTTGGATTCCAAATCCTATCATTTCGGATTCGACCTCCTCAATATTTGTTTTGGGAAAATAGCGGACTTTGATTTCGGTCGATTTAAACAGTCCCACTTCAGCTTGTAAGAAGGCTGTCGGCAACACATCCACCCCTTTTGACGACACGCCGTTGGGCAACAAGATTTCAATATCCTGATTCAATCCATTTTCTTCTACCCGCGAAATAACAGACACACTTGGCGTGTTTTCGCCGAAAACGGTTGCAACCTGTTTCGACTGGCTACCGTCTTCAAAACGGATGTTTTCATAGTCGGATACATTCAAATCAAAAGATTGATCTGCGTTGTTGACAAAATGCCCGCTGGCAACCAACGAAATGTCAAAGCCCAAAGGCTTGTGTACTTTGGCGGTTTTGTACCAGCCGCTGTTCATGCTGTACATGAGGCTTTCGGCTCCGGGCGTGATGTAAGATTTCGCAAATGTTTTTGCATCGTTAACACCTGATATCAAGAGTTTTTCGATGTTGTTTTGGGCACTAACTTGATTAATACAAAAAAATAAAACGAAAATTAGAGCTGCTTTTTTCATAAAATTTGAGTGTTATTTGATTGTCCATATAACTTGTATTATTCATTATCATTGTCTTTTTTTAATCATTTTCATAAAAAAATCCCGCTAATCGGGATTTTTTTATGAAACAATTTTATAGGTTACGCATCAATTTTGGCATAAGCCGCATTTTTTTCAATAA
>PFUR01000046.1 GCA_002790195.1 Flavobacteriales bacterium CG_4_9_14_3_um_filter_40_17 | reverse complement strand
CTTTTGGCAGCACCCAAACTGGAGGTTTTAGATGCTTATTTGACGAAATACCGCAAGCACCCGGGCAACCTTACTTCTCAAATAGATCATATAGAAAAAGGCGTTAGTCTGAGAATATCGCATATTCATTCGGTTTCAGCACTCATGGACGAAATCGGCAAGCACGGGAAACTTTCAAAAGAAATAAAAATTATTTATTTCAACAGTCTTATCAAATATTTGCCGTTTGTCTATAAAAATCAACAAGGGAGAAATTTACTGATAAGCTTGCTAAGAAAATTGAGTTTTACGCACAAAACCATACTTTTGGGATGGTTTAAATTTTACGTTGCCTACCTGAGTTTGATTTTGACCGGAAAAGGGCAACGGATTTTAAAGTAATTACATGAACAAAATCCCGCTCTACTGGTATCGCGAAAACCGCGGAGGCAAAGGCATCGAAAACTTTGGCGACTTGGCATCGCCCTACCTGATAGAAAAATTATCCGACAGAAAAACCAAACACATCAAACCCAATTCGTTTTGGTATCGCCATTTTTTAAAACATTTTCTCTCCACAGGCAGCATACTCGGGCATGCCAACGCGAACAGCGTGGTGTGGGGGAGTGGCATCATTCAACAAAATGACACCCCCGGCAAAGCTAAGTTTCTGGCCGTCAGAGGTCCCAAATCCCGGCAGAGATTATGCGCTTTGGGTTATTGCGTACCCGAAAAATATGGCGACCCGGCTCTGTTGTTGCCCAAAGTCTATCAGCCCGGGATTCCTAAAACCCACAAGCTCGGCATCCTTCCTCACTACACCGATTACAAAGAGGCCAAACGCCTTTTTGGTGCGGATGAGAAAGTGAAAATCATAGACGTTTTTACCCATCGGTTAGAATCGGTTTTAGATGAAATTTTGTGCTGCGAGCAAATCGTTTCCTCATCCCTGCATGGCCTGATTGTGGCGCATGCCTACGGCATACCGGCTGTTTGGGTGAAATTTTCCAACAAACTTTTTGGCGACAACATCAAGTTTTATGATTACTTTGCATCGGTCGGAATCAAGTATGAAACGGAATTTGAAGGCAGCCAAAAAAAGGTGGAAGATTTTACAGAAATCTTCAAAAATCATGCAGCGATAAGCCTACCCGAAAAGGAAATCATCGCGCAAAGACAAATCGATTTGTTGCAAACTTTCCCGTTTCCGATTCGGTGCAATTTGATAAAATAAAAGGCATGATTACAGTCATTTATCCCTATAGAAACCGTGACTTAAAGCGTGTCCGCCATTCGTTGGACAGCCTTGTTGCGCAGACTGAAAGCGGGTTTGAAGTGGTTTTTGTGAATTACGGCTCTACCCATGCAGTCAGCGAAGCACTCGAAAAACTACTCGCCGAATATTCGTTCGTAAAATACGTCTATCACCCGACGATGCATCAACTTTGGAGCAAATGCGTCGCGCTAAACAGCATCATCAAGACCTTGCCCGGCGGATATTGTTTTATCGCCGATGTTGATTTAATTTTTTCCCCCGATTTTATTTTCACAGCCAACCAGCTCCTCAAAGCACAAAAACTCGTGTACTTTCAAGTCGGATTTTTGAGTCAAAACGAATCTAAAAACCAAAAACAATTTTCAGCTTACAAAATCCGTTTCAAAAGCGAAGCCGGCGCGACCGGCCTCTCGCTTTTCCCCCTAAAAGCCTTGCAAGAAGTGGGCGGCTTCGACGAGTTTTTTCATTTTTGGGGTGCCGAAGACACCGATTTGCACAACCGTTTGGCTTTGGCAGGTTATCAAATCGAGTTTTATAATCAGCAAATCCTTATGCTCCATCAGTGGCATCCGTCTTATCGTTCACTTGAGCAAAACAGACTCACCGTTTCACCAAGACTTTCCAATGTTGCCCGTTTAAACCATCAACATCTTCAGCATAATCTGATACACAAAATCATTCATCCGAACACGGAAAATTGGGGCAAAGTTGTAACGAAAAAACAAACGGAAAAATTAGAAAACTACCCGGAAACGCTAGAGTTATCAAATAAAAAAGAAGTGATCGATCATTTCCTTTTTGTGGCATTGCCCAATCATAAAGACGGCATACTGTCAGTTAGTTTCTCCGAAGATGTTTTCAAAAACACGTTAAAATACAAACTCAAAAAATGGCTCGGCAAGCCTGTTCCGCATTATTATTCGTTGAAAGAAATCAACGATAAATTGTTGTTGCACCTCATTTCGTTTTACAAAGATTTTCCTTATAAGTATAAGGTCTCAGATGATTTGAAGACGATTAGTTTTAGAGTGATGAAAGAGTTTTGAGTGCTTAGTTTTGAGTTTGAATTTATGAATTTTAAATAATTTTAAGTAACCAAATAAAAAATAACCCTTATGCCTTTTATTTTGAGTTTTTAGTTTTGAGTGCTTAGTTTTGATTAATCATTTAAAATTCATGTTTTCTTGAGTCTTGATTCCTAATTCAAATTACTTTCGGCTACTTTCTAAATAGTTGTTTATGAAAAACATTACACTCTTGATTCACTGTAAAGATCGAGCCGGCATCATCGCTTCGGTTACCGGTTTTATCAATCAATACGGCGGGAATATCGTGTACATTGATCAACATGTAGATCGAGAGAATGAAATTTTTTTCATGCGATTAGAAAGCGAATTTGAAAGGAATGATTTTTCCATCGAAACCTTCAAATTCAATTTTGATGAAAGTATAGTCGGAAAATATGCACTATCTTGGCAAGTTTTTGCCTCCGATTACAAACCAAAAATGGCGGTTTTTGTTTCCAAATACGACCATTGTTTGTACGATATTTTGGGAAGATACAATGCGGGGGAATGGAATGTAGAAATCCCTTTGATTATCAGTAACCACGAAGATTTAAGGCCTTTGGTAGAAAGTTATCATATTCCATTTTACCATGTGCCCATTGCTAAAGATGGCAAGCAACAAGCTGAAGAGAGGCAATTGCAATTGTTGCAAGATGCCAGGATCGATTTTATTGTCTTGGCGCGCTATATGCAGATTGTTTCCGCTAAATTAATCAGGCTTTATCCCAATAAAATCATCAACATCCACCATTCTTTTCTCCCTGCTTTTGTCGGTGCAAAACCTTACCATTCAGCTTACAAGCGCGGGGTCAAAATCATCGGTGCAACCAGTCATTACGTCACGGAAGAATTGGATGCCGGCCCCATTATCGAGCAAGATGTGGCCAGAGTTTCTCATACCCATTCGATAGATGATTTGGTGCGGAAAGGTCGCGATTTGGAAAAAATTGTCTTAGCAACTGCCATCAAACTGCACATCAATCGGAAAACTATGGTCTATAACAACAGGACAGTCGTTTTTTATTAGAAATGCGAATCAGACGGTTCTAATCCCGTTGGGATTGAACGTTCATAGACACCTCTTCCGATAAGATGTATCCGACCTCGACGGGATCGCAGAAACGGTATGAATATTTAGGCTATGAATATGTGATGCCTCCGGCATCAGGTAAATCGCCTATTAAAATTTAACAATTCATTCAGAATACAAATTTCTATAAGAATAAAGCTCGAAATAAATCGGGGTGATTCGCAGATGAAAGCGAGTAATCAGCATCCAGAAATAGGTTAGGAAAGCAGACTTGAAAGTGAATCAAATTCCTTGCTCAGTCAGCAACTTGCAAACAGCAATACTCATTTCTTATTTCTTAATTTATTACCCTTCTCAACCATTGCCCAAAACACCTCCGTGTTTTTTGGAAATCGAAAACCCTCATTGTTTTTCTCTGATAAATCAGCTTCAAAAAGATGTTCGAGTTTCTTCAAAGCCAATAGGTAATCGTCGAAGTTTTGCACCGTAAATGTGGTTTTAAAATCAGGGCGAAGCTCTTCACTTTCTGCAAAACACACCCGGCCTTCACCAGTTGATTCGAAGACATAAATCAAGTTTAAATGTTTTTCCAATTTTTGAATTAATTTGAACTTGATTGAGTTGGATTCCATACCATTTTACACAAAAAAATGGCTTTTTACGATGTTCTCAATCTTGGTAGCCAAATTAAAATCTTTTGTAGTAAGCCCTTCGGCATCATGTGTAGTCAGTATGATTTTGAGTTTGTTGTACACATTGAGCCAATCAGGGTGATGATTCATCGATTCGGCTTCAAAAGCGATATGCGTCATCACACTGAAAGCGGTTTTGAAATCTTTAAAAACGAATTCTTTTTCTATGCAGCAAGATTTTAATTTCCAACCCGGCAATTTGGTGAGTTTCTCGACAATCTCATCTGTTGATAGTTTTTCCATGATCAATGCAATTAAGGTTTTTTGTAAAACGGCAACTTGACCACACGAGCCGGCAGTGCGTTTTTTCTAATCTGAATGTGAATTTCAGTTCCTTCTGTCGCATATTCGGACGGTACATAACCCAAGCCGATGCCTTTATTCAAAATCGGTGATTGCGTACCACTGGTAACGATTCCAATGGCTTTACCTTCTGCATCCACAATGTCGTATCCGTGGCGCGGGATTCCTTTGTCTAAAAGCTCAAACCCGACCAATTTTCTTTTGAGGCCTATTTTTTTCTGGGCTTTTAGCCCTTCCGCATTGACAAAATCTTTGGTGAATTTGGTAATCCATCCCAATCCGGCTTCCAAAGGTGAAGTGGAATCGTCTATATCATTCCCATACAAGCAAAATCCCATTTCGAGCCGAAGCGTATCGCGCGCTCCCAATCCGATGGGTTTGATGCCATAAGATTTACCGGCTTCAAAAACCTTGTCCCACACTTGTTTTACTTCGCTATTCTTGCAGTAAATTTCAAATCCGCCACTGCCGGTATAGCCTGTTGCTGAGATGATAACGTGTTCAATCCCGGCAAATCCGCCCACTTCAAAATGATAGTACTTGATGGCTGACAAATCGACCGAAGTCAACGATTGCATAGCTTCCACGGCTTTTGGGCCTTGAATAGCCAAAAGAGAATAATCGTCTGAAAGATTGCGCAGGGTCGCACCTATTTGTTTGTTGTATTTGGAAATCCAATCCCAATCTTTTTCAATATTTGAGGCATTGACCACCAACAGATAGGTTTCTTCTTTGACACGATAGACAATCAAGTCGTCCACGATGCCACCGGTTTCGTTGGGCAGGCAAGAATATTGCGCCTGGCCTATGGTTAGGGAAGAAGCATCGTTTGAAGTTACTTTTTGAATAAGTTGAAGGGCTTTAGGACCTTCTACCAGAAATTCGCCCATGTGGCTGACATCAAAGACACCTACGCCATTGCGGACAGTTAAGTGCTCGGCGATCACGCCTTCGTATTGTACAGGCATATTAAAACCTGCAAATGGCACCATCTTGGCACCTAAATCGATGTGTACTTGAGAAAGTGATGTGTCTTTCATGTGACTTGTTTGAGTAGAGTGCAAAGATATTTAAAAGTAGGCGCAATGACAATGGTTTTAAGAAGAATCATTCAGGAAAAAATTCCCTGAATTTGAATAAAAATCCGGCATGTAATCATATGATTTGAATGAGAATATCAAGAGGTTTAACGGGTGTTTTTACAGTAAA
>PFUR01000077.1 GCA_002790195.1 Flavobacteriales bacterium CG_4_9_14_3_um_filter_40_17 | reverse complement strand
TAAATATAGGCTTTTGCCGCATTTTGTATGGCTTGCACCTTGCTTTCTTCCCCGTCAAAAAAGAGGGTATTGGATCCGTTAAAGGTATAATCCCTTCGGACTAAAGCATCTTGCAGCCGGGTGTAATAGCCGGTCACGTCGAAGGTTAGGAAACCGGCTATTTTTTTGATGATGCCCAATTCGTAATTCCAAGCATATTCGGGGTCTAAATCAGGATTGGGAACGACCAATGAACCGGGTTCTGAATCGAAAATCTTGCCCACATCATCGATGTTTGGCGAACGAAATCCGGTTGATCCGTTGAGGTTGATTTGCCAAGTCTGCGCCGGAATCCATGAAATACCGATGCTTCCTGTGAGCGCATCGTTGTCAATACGGATTTTATTGAACGGAAGCGGAATAAACGTATCGTCCAAATCGGCTTGAATGGACACGAAATTGTACCGCAAGCCCGATTGAAAAGTCAGTTTCGGGCTGATTTCCCATGAAAAACCGGTATAAATGGCAACCGACTGCCAAGACGAACCGTCCGGATAACGGGTTTGATCGGCTTGTACGTTGTGGGTCTCGATATTTTCTTTGTAAGAATCCGATCTGACATGATTTAACACATATTCGGCGCCGTAATTGAAAGTTTTGCTTGTATCCAATTTTTTGGTAAAATCGGTATTGAAGGAATACGCATCGACTTTTTCGGATGTATTGTTTCTATTCAAATCGTTTAAATCCCTGTCGTGCCGGCTTTCTTCAAACTTTTGATAGGCCAGAATAACTTTGTATTTGTCATACCATTTAGAATCAGCGTTGTGCGATAGATTTAAAGAAGATAGAAGCCATTGTTGCGGGCCGTAATACCATTCGGCAGAGCGAAGATTGTCTCCTCTGGGGCGCAACAATCGGTCGAAGCGGGAATATTGTGAGGTTGAGGAAAAATAGAAAGAGCCGTCTATTTGCCAATTTTCATTGGGTTTGAAACTCACTTTCTGCATCCAGTTGTTCTGACTGAATCCGGAAGGAACTTGGGTGCGCGGGTCTTTATTTACCAACTGAACGTCTTCCCCGTTAATCCTTTTGACGTAGCGGTCTCTCAGAAAAGCAGCCGGGCCGTGAGTCCCCATGCGCAAATCGCCAAAATCAGTGTAGGTGAAACTACTTTGAAAAGCCCATTTTTTAAATCCAAAACCAAAATCTAAATGCCCGGTTTGTTCTTCATTGGCTGAAGAAATCCGCAACAATGAATTGGCAGAAAAATAGGTTTCAACACCGGTTGAAAACAACGGTTGCAAAGTGTAAAAATTCATCACGCCACCGATGGCATCACTGCCGTAAATCACCGATGCAGGGCCGAATATAACTTCCGTTTTCCCGACTGCAAGCGGGTCGACCGAGATGACATTTTGCAGGTTTCCACTTCGGAAGATAGCCGAATTCATCCGGACACCATCGACCGTTATCAAAACCCGATTGGTCGAAAATCCCCTAATCGTCGGGCTGCCACCACCCAATTGGCTTTTTTGGACAAACACTTTGCCAGAAGCACTCAACAGGTCGGCGGCAGTTTGCGGATTTTGAAAATAGGCATCTTCATTTGAAACCGTAGCAATTTTCACCGGAAGATTTCTGCGGTTTTGTTCCCAACGCGAAGCCGAAACAACTACTTCGTCCAATGGTGATGTGGAGGCTTCCAACAAAACCAAAAACTGTGCATCTTCCAACGATTTGTAAGTGAATTTGCGGGGTTGATAACCAACCATGCGGACGACAATAACCTCTAAATTTTTAAAAGCAACCATATTGGCTTGTCCTTTTGAATTTGTCAACGCATAGATAGAAGAGTTTTCTCCATAAACACTCACCCACTCCAATGGTTGGCCTGTTTTTGAATCGCGAACGGTAAGGGTCTGTGCCAAACTCGTTGAAGAATATATAACCATGAGCAATAGGCTCAAAGCATAGATTTTTTTCATTGTTTTGTAATTGAATTTTAGAAAGAATCAATTGAAAAAATCAATCTGGATACAATTCAAATTCGGATGGGAGGCGGCGTTGGCGTGTTGCTATTTAAAGAAGCGTACGTATTGCAGACGGGCTTGAAAATATTTATAATATTTAATTTTAATATGTTTATATTTAATATATTATATTCAATTACATGAAGTAAAAATGTATATTGGTTATAAGCAAAAGTTGTTAGGTTTTGTGTTGCTTTTTGTTGCCAAAGATTGGTATAATAGGCATCTTTTTTCCTCAACAATTTTGTTTCTTGCTCGTCTCTGATGCACCAATACCAGGTTTCGTTTTCGTGAACTTCGCGTTTTACAATGTCATACATAATTCCATGATAGCGAAATTCTCGGCTGTGAAACCGTATGAAAACATTTTTATCCTGTTCCGTTTCAAAAGAAATTTTCAACAAATCTAACTGATTTTCAAGCCTATTCGTCAAAACATTCTGCATAGCAACCACTTTCAATTGATGTTCTTTGATTTTGAAATAGGCAAAAAATAAACCATGCGGTATGATAATTAATGTCATCAAACCGAGTGAAATAATAGTTAAGTAATATTTTCTTAAAGTTGACAAAAGTTGTTAAAATAGCAATCGATGGTAAATTTAGGGAATTTAACGAATAGAATAAGCGATAATTATTTCAAAGCAACTTAATTATTTTCATAATTCAACCCTATTTTTAAACGAACCGCATCAAGTAGTTTGATTAGATTTAGGCTGTTTTCGAAATTCATCAAAGGGCTTTCTTTCAAGCCTTTTTGAAGGCAATCTATCACGTGGGCTGCTTCGTAATAGTAGCCATTGGTTTGGTAGTGGAAATCGATGGTTTCAGTTCCATTTACCGAGCCGACTGTTACGGTTGTAGGCTCGTGGAACCGGCTGTTTATTATAATTGTGCCCTTTTCAAAAATGAGTTTGGCTTCGGTGGGCGTTCTTTTGGTTGTTGAGCAATAAAGTTTAGATGTTGCATTGCCATGGTGTTTAAAAAACATCTCACATCGGGAGTCAACGCCGGTAGAGGCAAAATCTGCTTCAGCTTGAATTTCGGCAGGATAATCCAAAAACAGCAAACTTGCAAAAACAGGGTAAATCCCTACATCCAGCAAACCGCCACCGCCCAACGATTTGTCGTACAAGCGGGAGTTTGCATCAAACGGTACATTCATTCCAAAATCTGCTTCTAAGGAAAGTAATTTCCCGAGGGTTTGTTTTTGCACAATGTTTAAAACGTATAGAAAGTGCGGAAGGAATCGCGTCCAAAGAGCTTCCATCAAAAAAACATTCTTTTGTTTGGCCAAAGCAATCATTTCCTCAACCAGACTGAGATTCATAGCAAAAGGTTTCTCGCACAAAACGGCTTTTCCAGCTTGCAAACACATCAAGGTATTTTGGTGATGAAATACGTGGGGTGTGGCAACGTAAACGACATCCAAACCTGGATCTGCAAGCATCGATTCGTAGGAGCCAAAATGCTTTTGGAAGTGGTATTCCTTCGCAAACGAAACTGCTCTGTCAACCCGGGTTGAAGCGACCGCGTATGGAATTGCATGAGGCACCTTTAGGAGATCTTTAGCAAATTTACCGGCAATTTTTCCGGGTCCCAAAATTCCCCACTTTATGGAAGTTAAATTCTTCATTTTAGGGAATAAGGAAAATAAGTGATAATAATTTCATAGACACGTTGTATGGTGATTGGTTTAAAAATAAAAGCATTCATTCCCGCATCGATGCATTTTTTCTCATCTTCTATTGTCGCATTGGCAGTCATCGCGATGATGATGGGCTCTCCATTTTTTTTAGGATTACTTCTTATAAATTTTGTTGCATCTAATCCGTTCAAAATGGGCATTTCCATGTCCATAAAAATCAAGTCATAAAAATTATTATTGTATAAATCGGCTGCTTGACTGCCGTCTTCGGCAATTTCAATATGTGTAAAACCCAATCTTTTCAAGACTTTTACAGCAACCATTTGATTGATTTTGTTGTCTTCTGCCAATAAGACTTTCAATTCGAAAAAGTTGTGAGTGTAATCTATTTCAAAATTGCTTTGAGAGGTTGCGATTGATTCAACCTGCATTTCTGCTGTTTTTGGGGCATTTATCGTAA
This sequence comes from Flavobacteriales bacterium CG_4_9_14_3_um_filter_40_17, assembly GCA_002790195.1. GTDB lineage: Bacteria > Bacteroidota > Bacteroidia > Flavobacteriales > Flavobacteriaceae > UM-FILTER-40-17. The sequence goes on along the minus strand of PFUR01000077.1, from coordinate 16,631 downwards.
ATGAAAAAGTTGTTCCTTTTTCATAAACACTTGAAACCTGAATTTGGCCACCGAGCGCTTCGGCTAACAATTTTGAAATAGCCAAACCCAATCCCGTACCGCTATATCTTCGGTTGGCAAGCGATTGGACTTGAGAAAATCGTTGGAACAGTAAATACAACTTGTCTTCCGGAATTCCAATGCCTGTATCGACGACTTGAAATAGTATATTCCCTTTTATATTCCGGTCGGTATTTTTGGAGACCAAGACACGAATTGATCCATAATTTGTAAATTTCAATGCATTGTTAATCAGGTTGTTTAATATTTGTGATAACCTGATTGCATCTGTTAGCACAAAGGGCGGTACATTGTTGTCAATTTCGTATTCAAGACTGATTGATTTCTCAAGACTCAAGGGTTTATTTGCATTGATAATATCATGGACAGACTCTTTTAGATTAACAGGGCTTTTGCGGATGACAAGTTCATTTGCCTCTATTTTGGAGTAATCTAAAATGTCGTTGATGATAGCTAAAAGTGTTTCGCCACTTTTTTTAATAGACTTTGAAAACTCCTTCTTTTCTGTTTCAGATTTCGAGTCATAGAGTAATTCTGATAGTCCGATGACCGAATTTAGTGGGGTACGGATTTCATGGCTCATGTTTGACAAAAACTGTGACTTAGCCAAAGCAGCATTTTCTGCTTTTTTGCGTGCTAAATCCAAGATATGGGCAAAACGGTAAGCGATAAGCAGGGTCATAGAAAAAAAGGAAAAATAAAGCCCTAAAAAGTAAATTAAATCATTTTTGGGTAAAATTTGAAAATAAACCAAAATAATATGAACAAGTGTCAAGAACAAAATGGAATTGCTGACTAAGGCAAATAATGCGCCTTGTCTTTTGTTGAAGACCGCTACTATAAAGACATAGGTCGTGTACAAAATAAAAAACAAGACATAATATAAAAAGTAGGGATTCAACAGTGTAAAAAACCAAATTGGCAGAAAGAGGGCGCTTAAAGAATAAAACCCTGAAATAAAAATATTAAGCCTAAAAATCCAACGATTGTATTCCCTTGCAAACAAACATCGGATGTAAAAGCTGAACAAGAATGTTCCGAAATAGAAACTGAAATGCTCGGCTCTGGTTACGAATTCCCAAGGTAAATCTGGAAAAAAAACCAAAATCTTATAGGGGTTTCGACCCAGTATATAATAACTTGTCAGTAAAGAAAAAGCACCAAAAAAGAATGTCGCCTTATCTGAACTATTGAAAAACGAAAGGCTCATAAAAAACAACCCACAAATCAGCGCAGATCCTCCTAAAATATAGACAAATCCATTATTGAGCAAAAATTGTTGATCGATATTTTTTTTACTGCCTAATATTATTTCATGGTTTGCTCCCCCTTTATAGTGATTAAAATTGGCTACTTGAAGCACGAGATCAAGTGTTTTTGAGCCTTTGCCAATATGAACAGTCTGTGGTTCAAATCGGGGGACATACTGATTTTCGTATTTTGCGACCCTACCGTTTTCGGCTATATTAATCCCATTACAAAACAACCGATAGGAAGTATAAAAATCTTCAATCCGCAATCCTAAATCAGGCACATTATCCGGTAAAATTATTATTAACCGGTAGGTTGCATAGCCAAAACTTTCCCCGTTTATATCTTTCCACAATTTAGGAAAATAGGCATATATTTTTTGGGTTTTTGGGTTTATGGTAGTTGGATAGATCAACTCATCCCAATAGAACTCCCATTCCCCGTTTAAAGGAATAACCTCGGAACCAAAAAAATTAAAATCTGACAAATCGACAACCCCTTTTTTGGCTTCCTGAGCATGCAGAAACGATAATGACAACAGGAAACAAAAAAGATAGCCGAAAAAAGTTTGAATTGAAATCAAGCGATTACATAGGTTCTTTAAAATTCTGTTTTTTACTGTCATCTTCTGATTCGAGAATATTATCTTCGGACATAATTGTTAATTAACAACAAAAAGTAAAGATACTCTAAGCAATCGATTTAGACAAAGTCTTTTGAATAATTAATGAAATTAAAATAACTAGAAAAACCCCTACAACATTGAGCCATAAATAGCTTATCACATTGATAAAATATAAGGCTATAATCAGGCTTTCTGCTATCAAAGCTGCCCAGAAAACAGTAGCTCCTTTAATTGATTTGATATAAAAAGCAATGAGAAAAATACCTAAAATAGTCCCATAGAAAATAGATCCTACTATGTTTACCAATTGTATCAGATTTTCGAAAAGCGTTCCGAAACTGGCAAAAAGGATGGCAATCATACCCCACATAACCGTAAACCAGCGGGATGCTGCCAAAAAATGGGCTTCCGACTGTTCAGTTTTAAGGTTTCGTTTGTATATATCCATTACCGTGGTAGAGGCAAGCGCATTCAATTCAGATGAAGTTGAAGACATAGCCGCTGAGAAAATAACGGCTAAGAGCAATCCGATGAGCCCTACCGGCAGATTATTGAGTATAAAATAGATAAAAACATAATCTGTATCATTCGTTTCGACCGAGCCGTTGGCCGCTCGAATCAATTCTTTCGCTTCCCGCCTTATTTCTTTTTCATGCTGATTGACGGATACGAGTTGATTTTTAATTTTGCTCACATCCGAAGCCTCCGATTCTAAAATATTGGAATACGTATGCTGAAGGGATTTCTTTTTATCTTCTAACTGCTCATAAACAATCTGAAGATCGCTATACTGCTGTGCATATTCAGAATTTTCGACTGCCTTATTTGCGGCAGGATTAAAATTTAACGGAGAAGAGTTAAATTGAAAAAAAACAAACACCATCACGCCGACCAACAGGATAAAAAACTGCATCGGGATTTTTATAATCCCGTTAAACAAAAGCCCCAACCTGCTTTCACGAACAGATTGAGCCGAAAGATAGCGCTGTACTTGCGATTGATCGGTTCCGAAATAGGACAAAAACAAGAAAAAACCACCAAACAATCCCGACCAAAGGGTGTATCGATTGGCGGGGTCAAAAGAGAAATCGATGATTTTCATTTTGTCGCCGGCACTGGCTATTTTTAATGCTTTAGAAAAATTCACTCCTTCCGGAAGATAACTTAATAGCAGAAAAAATGTCGCGAACATGCCCAACATGATGACAAACATTTGTTGCTTGTGAGTGACACTGACAGCTCTGGTACCGCCTGAAACCGTGTATATTATGACCATCAACCCGATAACCACATTCAAAACTTTTAGATTCCATCCCAATATAGAAGACAGTATGATGGCTGGTGCATAAATCGTAATCCCCGCTGCCAACCCGCGTTGTATCAAAAACAATATGGCGGCAAGCGAACGGGTTTTTTGGTCGAAACGATTTTCTAAAAATTCGTAGGCTGTGTAAACTTTAAGCCGATGATAAATCGGAATAAACGTCACACAAATGACAATCATGGCCAAAGGCATCCCAAAATAAAATTGGACAAAGCCCATCCCATCCTGAAAAGCCTGCCCGGGGGTGGAAAGAAAAGTTATCGCGCTGGCCTGAGTCGCCATGACAGACAAGCCAACCGTCCACCATTTGGCTTCGTTGTTACCTAAGATGTAGTCCTTTACGTTTTTGCTACCGGTGGTTTTGTAATAACCGTAGATGACAATAAAACTGAGGGTTCCGATAAGAATAAGCCAGTCGAGTAATTGCATGTTTTATTGATAGATGTAAGTCAGCAGTAGAAAAATCAAAAAATAGAATACGTTTGCCAAAACAACGGCTGCATACCATTTAATCCACAATTTTGATTCTTTATTTTCCATTTTTACCGATAGAAATAAGGTTAGCAAATAGTTTGTATGCGCCCGGCACACCTGCCGGAATTTGTCTGAAAAAACTCAGACCTGTGAAGATATAATGGCCCTTACCGTATTTTGACACCAACAAACTTCCCAGTCTTTCAGGTTCCTTAAAATCGTTCATGCCCAATACAGGCGTAAACTCACTCCCCCACTCGCTCGGGAAATACAATCCGCGTTCTTGAACCCAACCGCTGAAATCGAGATTGCTTATTTTGTTGGGGAAATTAAGCACTTCAAGGTTTGGATCTAACAGGCGTACTTCCGCATCTTCCTCAGTCACCCGATTTCTGGACAACTTGATTGGGAAGGGAGAAAAGTTCAATGTCTTAATCCGCGAATCGGTGTTGTACTGAACCAGCAATGTACCGCCTTCTGCAACATATTGTAAAAGGATATTCTGTTGAGGTTCGAAATCGTCCAAAACATTATAAACCCTTATACCCATTACAATCGCATCAAACGATTTGAGCCTTTCCGCGGTAATTTCGTTTTGTTTTAATTCGGTTATTTCATAGCCTATTTGTGTCAATCCACTCGGTATATCATCGCCGGCACCTTGTATGTAAGCAATTTTCTTTCCTTCTATTTTGATATTCGATTTGACCAATTTACTTTCAGCTGGCAACAAAACAACTTGCTTGGGAATGTGATCGTATGTAATCTCGATTTTTTCAGCATGATAGATTTTATCTTGATAGGCAAACTTTGGAACCATTATGCCTTCAGAGTCAGTTTCGGGCGGTGTAACGCTAAACGTAATGTTTTTTTCAGTTTCTCCATTTAAAAATGTAACGGTCGTGTTTTTTGGTTCACTGTGCCAACCCTCTGGAAGCTCTAAGTGTAATTCCCCGCTGATACCGGATTTAATGGCATTTACCCGAACGCTTATGTTTTTGGCCGAATTGTCTTTGAAAATCAATACTTTATCCAAAATTTGAACCGTCACAGGGGGTAAAACATAAAGGGGTTGATACATTTCACCTTTGATGGGATTGTTTGATTTGAAAACAACCTCACGTCGCAAAAAAATGGTAGCCTTGTTGTTCAAAGAAATCGAAAAATCTACCGTGATGCCAGACGGAGTTTCCGGCAACCCGGTAAGCTCTTGATCAACAACTTTATACATGCCAACACTTCCTTTTTCATTAAGCCAATACGGCGAATTATAGTTCGCCTCTAAAGGTATTTGCGCGGTAGTTTCCAATCGGTTAGAAACATTGTTATTCAGTTGTAAATTGGGCAATTCGCTGCCTTGGGAGGTAGAAACCTTATAACCGCTGAGTGCAATCGGAAAATTGCTGCGATTGATGAGCTCGAGTTTGAGTTTTATTTCTTGGCTCGGTGAGGTGGCATCGGTCGATGAAACAGCTTCCACAAAAAGCCCGGCGCAAGACGCTATAATTTCGTTGATCTGATTTAATTTAATTTTTCGCCAATAATCGTCCTCTATTTTATTGATTAAAGTTTGCGCCTCCAAAAGTTTCGGGATACTGGCAGAAGGGTTTTTAAAATCAAATTGAAGTTCCACCTGATCCATGATGTCGCGAATTGCCAAGCCATTTGAAAAACGAAGCCAAGTGGTCGTCACCCCTTCAAAAATATCCGATTTTTTCTTCATCGCGCTTCCTTTCAGGTATTCTAAATATTCCGACTCGTTTCCCCTGCTTCCGGTACTTCCAAAACCTTGGCTTTTGTGGTTGCTTCGGCTCAGCGCGGCTATTTCGCCGTTTGACAAACCTAAATTCGTATAATAGCTTCCGGTTTCTAACTTGCTTAGATTAGATTTATCCGCTTTGTCAAAAGCCTCTTGGCTTCCATAGAAAAAAAAGGAAGTATTGAAAAACAATCGTTTGGGTGTCCACACGTCCACATATTTCAATTGTTCGGGAAACTGGCTGGCGTTTCTTGCCAAATCGTAAGCTTCATAGCTCAAAATAGCCGAAGCAGTATGCTGCCCGTGGGTTGTACCCGGAGTACGGTGGTCGAAGCGGTTGATGATGATATCGGGTTTGAGTGAGCGGATAGCCCAAACCACATCTGCCAATGCCTCCTGCTTGCCCCAAATGCGGAAAGTTTCGTCGGGGTTTTTGGAAAATCCAAAATCGACGGCACGGGTAAACCGTTGATTTCCACCGTCCGTTTTTCTCGCTCCCAACAATTCCTGCGTTCTGATAACACCCAAAATTTCACTTAGTTCCGACCCGATTAAGTTTTGCCCACCGTCACCCCTCGTAATAGACAAGTAAGTAGTTTGTGCTTTTATATCGTTTGCTAAATAGGATATTAATCGGGTGTTTTCGTCATCGGGATGCGCACCGATATATAAGACTGAACCGATGAAATTCAGTTTTTGGATTTGGTGAAAAATTTCTGAAGAAGTGGGCTTGGAAGGTTTTTGAGCAATGAGAAAAAATGGAACAAAGAGCCATAGAAATGAAACCTTCTTTTGATAAGCCATGATATTTTTTTATTAGATTGAAACTCTTCAAATTTAGAAAAAATAAAAAGTCTATCGAATCTTTTGGTTTTCTTTAACTTTTATAAATCAAAGCAACATTCGGATCGGCTTAAAAAAACCTTATCCATTCAACTCACGAACTGATTATTTCCTCCATCAGCGATTCAATTTCCCGAGCCTGTGGCAAGCCACGGTGTCGATTGAGCCGTGCAAAAAAATACAGAGCAAACCATGCAAAAATCATCAGCGACATGACCGCAATGTCAAAAGTGAAAGTATGCCCCATTGCCCAGTTAGAGTAAGCAAAAGCGAGGAACATGATAAAAATCCCTGCTACTGCAAAATGTAAAAACATAAACATCGTCCACAAGCCTGATTCCGGACCAAACAAGCCGCGAATGTGTGTGTTTTTATTTTCAGTTTCTTCAAATTCTAAGTGTAAGTGTGGCGAGTAATATTTTTGATTTTCATCACCTATAGATATCCAAACATGCTTGTCTAACTGTTTGATTTGAAACTTGGGTTTGACTCTCTCCTTCGCAATTTTGAATTTCTCAATGAGCAAACCGGTCGGTTGAGCAACATTTTTCTCGAAACGAATTCTCAGGGGTGTTTGGGATTTTAAAGAATCGCTCATGGCAGTTAAATTGAAATGAAAATCTAAGTAATACATTTTTAAGCATATAAACAAGTGTCAACGCTCAATATTCTGTAAATAAATTAGTTATTGCGTTGAAATTGAATCTTTTTTTTGCTTCAAATAGGAAGAAAGCTGCTTGGAAAGCAAATATTAAACACACAAAAGCTATCGTAAAAAAACAGGAAGATTTTTTCAGATGTTTTTTTTGAACCAATTGACATCGCAAAAAAATCGTACATTTATTACCAAAATTTCTCCATGCACCTTCACAACTTTGGTGATTCCAACTCACTGTTAAACAATTTTGTAGCCGAACTTCGCGATCAACACACCCAAAAAGATGCCATGCGGTTTCGGAGAAACATCGAACGAATAGGTGAAATTTTAGCTTATGAACTCAGCAAGACCTTAGCCTATCAAACAAAAAGCGTGACAACACCTTTGGGTGTAAAAGAAATGAGTCTCCATATTGACAACATGGTGCTCTGTTCGGTGTTACGTGCCGGATTGCCTTTGCACCAAGGGCTTTTGAACTATTTTGACCATGCCGAAAACGCCTTTATTTCTGCTTATAGGCTTCATCGTGATGGCAAAGACGAGTTTGAAATCATTGTAAAATATTGGGCTTCACCTTCTCTCGAAAACAAAACTTTGATTTTATCGGATCCGATGTTGGCTACAGGCAGAACTTTGGAAAACACTTTTGAAGTCCTCCAAAAAAACGGCATGCCCAAGCAAATCCACATCGTATCGGTGATTGGCTCCGCGGAAGGCGTGGCTTTTATCAAAGATAAGTTTCCCGAAAACACGCATTTGTGGATTGCCACCATCGACGAAAAACTCAACAGCCGTGGTTACATCCTGCCCGGCTTAGGCGATGCCGGAGATTTGGCTTTTGGGGGGAAATTGTAAGAAAATAACCCTCTTATGTGTTGGATTTCATTAGTATGGCAACTGTGAAGTATTCGCAAAAATTCTGATTCACAAAAAAATATGCGTGAATGAGAAGTTAATATTGCTTGTATGCTTTTTTATGTACTTGTTTAATTTGGCCAGCCAATGATTTAGGTTCAATCACTTTCATGTTTTCGCCAAATGAAAGCAATTCCATGACTAAGTCAAGCGTTACACAAAGTTTTAGTTTAATTTTTACTTCTTGGTCACTGTCCACCAAAACCTGTTGCGTTTAGTGCAATGGCAATGTCTTGATATACTTTCCTTGAAATGGGTCAAACGATAAAATGATGTCTTGTGGTTCTTCGCCATTTGGGCTTATAATACCAAAACAATAACGATAACTTCGTTCGATGCTGTAATTGTCGGGGTACTGATATGTTTGGTTTGTAATTTCAAGGTTGGTCAAACGGTCAAGCGCAAAACTTTTGATGTTGTTGTCTTTGTTGTCTTTTGCTATGGTGTACCAACGGTTTTTAAATTCTTTTAAAGCATAAGGTTCAACTGTACGTTGGCTTAATTCGTCTTCCCAAAATTTCTGATAAGTGAATTTGATTTGAAACCTGTTTTTGATGGCATGCAGCAAGCCATACAAATTTTCTGTTCCTTGCGGCCTGCGTTTTTCCAAGTGTATAAACGGTGTTAAATCGTGTGCAAGGTTTAAAGAATTGAACATATCAAAAGCCTCCATCATTCTCTGGAAATTCATGTTTTCACTTTCGTTTTGGCTGATGAAATAACCTTTTTGAGATTTTGAATATTCAATGTCAATGCCAAAGACGTTTCTGATTTCTTTGATATCCCTTTGAAGTGTCCGTTTTGAAAAGCCTTTTTGCAAGTTGTCGTCTTGCATTTGCAGGTAGTCAAACTGCTTATCGATATAGGATTGCAACTCCTCATAGGTTGAATATGGTTTTGCTTTCAACTTTTTGAGAATAAGTAAGTAGCGGGATATGTAGCCTCGTTTTGACATGGTTTAATCGCTAATATTTTCAGGTTCAAAATTAAATAGATGCCCAACATTTAGGGTTTCATACCATTCCTTTTATTTTTTCCCAGTATCCACATTCATTTTCTCTAACAAAACTTTGTTCGCAAACATTTACTAATCTATCACAAGGGGATAAACTATTGTTTTCACTTCTGTTTTCTTTAATTGAGCTTTATAGGCTTGTCAATCCAAAACACATTTATATGATTTTTTTTTTAAATCTACATCAAAAAGTGTAAAATAAAACTGTTCACTAAAATCCGATCCTTGCAAAACTTTTTTATCATCTAATTCAACTTAATCAATCTTGAAATGCAATGAAATATTTTCAACAAATTTAATCAGTTAACAGCCAAGCTGTTATTTCTTATTTTTTGAAACCCAATCGGATTGCTTTTCCTTGATTGTTGAAAATCCTTTTCGTCCTGGTTATAAATTGGAGCCAAAGTCATGGGCTTATGGATGCATGTTTCAAAGCCCAATTTATATGATAGTAATTGGGCTTTTTCAATTTCCAACTCCTTGAACTCATGTTTTGCTATCAGCCGCCCTTTTCTCATGAGTGCGTTGTCAATTTTTGAAATATCGGTGTTAAATGAACAAACCACTTGAACGTTTAAGCAGTCTGCAAGCAAGCCGTCAGAAATATTCAATAATGCAGAAACCGGCGAATTACCATCCTTTTCTCTGTCAACAATAATATTTTCAGCATCTTCAATTACAAAAACCGATTTGGGATTGTCTATAAGTATTGTAATAAGTCCCGGGTTTGTAATAGCAGTTGCCATGTTTGGTGGCAAAAAAATGACATCTTTCTTTACAGAAGCAATTAAGTAGCGGATATAAGATGTTTTTCCCGTTCCGGGCTTGCCGTGAAGCAATACTAAACCTTTATCATTTTTACGGGAAGTCTTTTTAAAATTGTTTAATGAATTTCTTTAAAATCTTCATTGTAGTTGTCTTCAATTCTTAATTTGGGTTTTGTAATCTTTAAAGATTTTGTCCCAATACCTCTCGAATAGTTCACGAGTAATGAAATTTTAGGTGCTTGTCTTTGTTTTCTTTTTTTGAATTTGTAAATCGAGTTTACAATTTCCTCAACTTTAGGAAGTTCTGTTTTACGATACAAAAAACGGACTTCCGAAGATTGGGTATCAATGTTAACGATTAAATCTTCGTATAAAAAGTAAAAAACATCATCTATCTCAGCCTTTTTGCTTCTATTAAAATATCGTTTGTCATAGTAAAGGTCTTTTATTTCAGATTTATAGTTTTCCGAAAACCAAATATTAGCTTTTTCGCAGTCAATATCAACCTCATGTATAAAGTTTGGGATTGAATTAAAATGTGCTATAAATAAGGTAAACTCGTTGATGTATGTTCCTTTCCTTTCTGCAAAAACATCCGAAATTGTCATTTTTGCAGAGGTCTCTGCTAATTCAAATGGTTTTTTAATTGCAGAGTTCAATGTTAAAATATTTGCTTGCATCCTTACTTTTTTTTGATTTATACAGCAAAAGTAAAAGCATGAAACGCCAAAGCGTGTCGCTCATAAAAAATAATAGTTTTCTATTTTTTGAAGTTTAGCTGCCCACCTCCCCCACTCAGTAACATTGGTTACGAAGCTAACAAACAATCGGTTGTAATTTTGCTTAAAATTAATTGGGCACATGAAAACGACCTTCTTTTTAAGCATCTTATTATCAACTGTTTCCTTGTTTATTGAAGCGCAGCAGGCTTTACCTATTTCAAAGGAGGAATTTTTGGCTAAGGTGCAAGCGGAAAACAGTTCTTTAAAAATATCCGAACAAACCGTTTTGGAAGCCAAAGGCGATTATCGGCAAACCAATGCCGTGTTTTTACCTAATGTTTCCATTTCTCACACCGCGTTTTCTACTGACAACCCGGTGTTTGCCTTCGGGTCTAAACTCAACCAAGGCGTGTTCTCCGAAGCAGATTTTGACGTGAACAAACTCAACCGTCCTGAGTCCGTAGAAAATTTTACCACCACCATTCAATTTGAGCAACCGCTCATCAATGTGGATGGATTTTATCAGCGACGCGCAGCAAAAATGAAGTTGCAGGCATCTGAATTCCAATCCGATTTTCAAAAGAAAACAGTGCAATTGGAAGCCGAAAAAACCTATATGATGCTGCAACTGGCTTACAAAGCCATCAGTGTGTTGGAAAAAGCAAAAGCAACCGCTTTGGAAAATAAGAAAACCACAACGCACTATTTTGAACAGGGCATGTTGCTGCAAGCCGATGTGTTGGATGTGGAAGTAAGACTGAACGAAATTGAAAACCAGTTAGACCAAGCCAACAGCAATTTGAAAAACGTGTCGGATTATTTGAATTTCCTGATGAATGAATCCGAATACAAAATTTTATTACCAAGCGATGCACTCGAGCCAACCTCGGTTTCTTTGGCAGATTTTGAAAATCTTCCCACCGATCGGGCAGACATCAAAGCTTTGGAAACGGCAAGCCTGGCATACAAAAAAATGAATCAGTCCGATAAGTTGTCTTTCCTGCCCACGCTGAATGCTTTCGGGAATTACGAATTGTTTGACAGCCAACTTTTTCAAGGGGCATCCAACAGCTATTTTGTGGGTGCGCAACTGAAGTGGGACATCCTTCAGGGGAGCAAACGCTTTGGAAAAACCCAAAAAAGCAAAGCCGAATACGATAAGTCTGTCTTGCAATTCGAACAATACGTGACAAAAAGCCAAATAGAATTGAACAAGGCCAAACGTGCCGTTCAAGATGCACAAAACAAGTTGGAACGCGCCATAACAGCACGTAACCAATCGGAAGAAGCCTTGCGCATCCGCACAGACCGTTTCCGCGAAGGCTTGGAAAAAACTTCTGATGTGTTGCAATCCGAAACGCAATACGCACAAAAACAGTTAGATTATTATCAAACCGTTTTCGAATACAATTTTGCTTGTACTTATTTAAAATTTTTAACGAACTAAATGATTATGAAAAATATATTTATCTATTCAATTGCTTTTATTTTTCTCATTTCTTGTGCTGATGACAAGAAAAAAGCGGAAAACATGGATGCTGTTCCGGTTACAGTGAGCAAAGTTAAGTCCGGCAACACTGCTTCGTTTGTAACTGCCAGCGGAAAAATCGAATCGGAAAACAGTGCGGAAATCAGTACCCGGATGATGGGCTACGTCCATAAAATTCACGTAAAAACCGGACAACAAGTAAAGGAAGGCCAACTGTTGGCAAGCATCAACAACAGTGATTTACAAGCCAAAAAAGCCCAAGCGGAAGCGGGCGTTTTGCAAGCGGCAGCAAGTTATAACAACGCTAAAAAAGACTACGACAGATTTGTGAACTTGTTTCAACAACAAAGTGCTTCTCAAAAAGAATTAGACGACATGACCGCTCGTTTTGAAATGGCAAAAGCCGGTTTGGAAAGTGCCAAACAAATGAAAAACGAAGTCCTAGCGCAATTTTCTTATGCCAATATTACGGCACCGTTTTCGGGCGTAATCACCCAAACATTCGTGAAAGATGGGGACATGGCAACGCCCGGAATGCCATTAATCAGCATGGAAGGCATGTCAAAAATGCAGATAACCGCCATGGTTTCCGAGGAAGACATTTCGATTGTAAAAAAGGGGATGAATGCCACGGTTCGCATCAAATCATTGAACAAAGAAATGACGGGAAAAGTATCGGAAGTAAGCCAATCTGCCAAAAACACCGGCGGCCAGTACTTGGTAAAAATCATATTGGATGAAATGGATACAGAAATCCGTTCCGGTATGTTTGTCAATGTGCAATTTCATGTAGCTCATCAGACAGATGACAAGGAAACCGTTAAAATTTTAGTTCCCGAAAGTGCACTTGTGAAGCAAGGACAACTAACCGGCATTTATACCGTTGGAAACGAAAACACCGCCATTTTGAGATGGTTGCGCGTGGGCAATGTTTATGGCTCTCAAATAGAAGTTTTATCGGGACTTGCTGAGGGCGAAACTTACGTAGTTTCATCCGATGGGAAGTTGTTCAACGGTGCCAAAATAAAAATTCAATAAGACTGTATTATAAATTTCAATAAAGCTTTATACTTTCAAACATTAAACTTTAAACAAAAAAAGATGCAAGAAGGCATTTCAGGAAAAATAGCAGGTTTTTTTATCCATTCTAAATTGACCATTTTGTTGATGGTTGCGTTGATGGGTATCGGTGTTTACAGCTCCTTTCTCATCCCGCGAGAAGAAGAGCCTCAAATCAACGTGCCAATGGCAGATGTCATGGTAGCTTATCCCGGCGCAAGTCCATTGGAAGTGGAAAACCGCATCATCAAACCTTTAGAAAAAATACTGTCAAATATCAAAGGCGTAGAACATTTGCACAGCATGGCGATGAACGGCCAAGCGATGATTATTGTTCAGTTTTATGTTGGAGAAGATTCCGAACGCTCTTATGTGAAATTGTATGACGAATTGATGAAACACGAAGGCATGCTTCCGCAAGGGGTTTCAAAACCGATGGTAAAAACCCGTTCGATTGATGATGTACCAATGCTCGGTCTTACTTTATGGAGCGAAAAATATGACGATTTCGAAATCAGGCAAATAGCAGAAGAGGTTATTTCTGAAATAGAAAAAGTAAAAGATGTTGCCAATACCAAAGAAATAGGCGGTCGAAACCGAGTACTTAAAGTGGTTTTAGACAAAGACAAAATGGCTGAAAGCAAGGTGGATGCTTTGGAAATCATTCAAATGATTCAGGCCAACAACAACCGTTCGCAATCGGGAAGTTTTCTCAATAACGACACAGAATACTTGATTACGACAGGACAATTTTTAGATACGGCCGAAGATGTCGAAAACCTTATTGTCGGTCTGAACAAAAGTATGCCAGTTTATCTAAAGCAAGTAGCCGCTGTTAAAGACGGTGCATCAACACCTAAAAATTATGTGTCTTTCGGTTATGGAAAATACAATGATGCTTCAAAAAAATATCCATCCGAATATCCGGCGGTAACCCTTTCCATCGCCAAGGTAAAAGGTGCCGATGCGATGAAAATTTCCGAGAAAATCCTCCTCAAAATAGAACAACTGAAGAAAACCCTCATTCCCGACTATGTGCATGTAAGCGTCACGCGCAATTATGGGGAAACTGCCTCGGACAAAGTAGGCGAATTGCTGCTGCATTTGGGAATCGCCATCTTGGCGGTCACTGTTTTGGTGATGTTGGCCATGGGCTGGCGCGGCGGCTTGGTTGTGTTTTTTTCGGTGCCGCTTACTTTTGCACTCACACTTTTCAGCTATTATTTGTTGGGATATACGCTTAACCGGATTACGCTTTTCGCGCTCGTTTTTGTGGTGGGTATCGTGGTTGACGACAGCATCATCATCGCCGAAAACATGCACCGGCATTTCAAGATGAAACGATTGCCCTTTAAACAAGCGGCTATTTATGCCATCAACGAAGTGGGAAACCCAACTATTCTCGCCACTTTCACGGTGATTGCAGCCATTCTGCCCATGGCATTCGTATCCGGAATGATGGGTCCTTACATGAGCCCGATGCCGATTGGGGCATCGATTGCTATGATTTTATCGTTATTTGTGGCACTGACGGTTACCCCCTATTTAGCCTATCATCTTTTGCAAGAAAAAGACGAGGCTAAACAAGCGGAAGAAGTTGACTTTAAAAACGGCCGTATCTACAAACTGTACAGTAAAATAGAAAAACCCTTTTTAGATTACTCCAAAAAACGTTGGGCCATGCTCGGCATGACAGGTTTTTTGCTGACGGGAGCCATCCTGATGTTTTTTACCGAGTCGGTGGCTGTAAAAATGCTTCCTTTTGATAATAAAAATGAATTTCAGGTGGTCATCGATATGCCCGAAGGGACGACTTTGGAACGGACAGCCGTTGTTGCCAAAGAGATTGCACAATACCTTTCAACAATTTCGGAAGTAGTTGATTATCAAAATTATATTGGAACATCTGCGCCCATTACCTTCAATGGTTTGGTAAGGCATTACGATTTGCGTGGTGGCAGCAATATGGCTGACATTCAAGTGAATCTGTTGCACAAAGCAGACCGGGATTTGCAAAGCCATGATATTGCCAAAAAAGTGCGTCCGGAGATTCAAAAGATAGCTCAAAAATACCATGCCAATGTCAAAATAATCGAAGTCCCTCCCGGGCCACCGGTCTTATCTACCTTGGTAGCTGAGATTTACGGGCCGGAATATAAGGAACAAATAAAGGTTGCAGAACAGGTAAAAACCATACTCGAAAACACTGCGGACGTTGTAGACGTCGATTGGATGGTGGAAGACAACCAGACGGAATATCGATTGGAAATCGACAAGGAAAAAGCGATGCTCAGTGGAATCTTACCGATACAAATAGTGAGCAGCCTTACCTTAATTTTGAGGGAATATCCAGTTTCAAGCTTATACGAAGAACGTATGAGCGACGACATAGCCATCGTGTTGGCGTTGGATGACAAAGACAAAACAAATCTACAGGCTATTCAAAACCTAAAAATTAAAGGTAATCAGGGCAATGTAATCCCCATAAGTGATTTGGTAAAAGTAAAAACCGATACGCTTCAAAAAACCTTTTATCGAAAAGACCAGAAACGCGTTGTGTATGTGTTGGCAGACATGGCAGGAGCCTTAGAAAGCCCGGTTTATGCCATTCTCGGGATGAATGAAAAGCTTCAAAAAATAAATCTGCCGAAAGGGTATAAAATCAATGAATTGTATTTAGGCCAGCCATCTGATGAAAATGATTTCACCGTGAAATGGGATGGCGAGTGGCAAATCACTTTAGAAGTTTTCCGAGATTTGGGCATTGCATTTTTGGTGGTCATCGTCATCATTTATATGTTGATTGTCGGCTGGTTTCAGAACTTTAAAACGCCTTTGGTAATGATGGTAGCCATTCCGCTGTCGCTGATCGGGATTGTGTTGGGGCATTGGTTGCTTGGCGCGTTTTTCACCGCCACTTCCTTTATCGGGATGATTGCTTTGGCTGGTGTGATGGTACGCAATTCGGTTTTGCTGATTGACTTCATCGAAATCCGGCTGAGAGACGGAGTTCCTATCAAACAGGCCATTATTGATGCCGGGGCGGTGCGAGCAACACCCATTTTGTTGACCACCGGAGCGGTTGTGATTGGTGCTTCCATCATTTTATTTGACCCAATTTTTCAAGGCTTGGCCATATCGTTGGTAGCCGGTGCCATCGTGTCCACCTTACTCACGTTGGTTGTCATCCCATTGATTTATTTTGTAGTTGAAAAGCATAAATGGGAGAAAAATTATTAGAAAAGTAATTATAATTTAACACTTAAAATCATGAAAAACAGAATCGTTAGAGCCGTTGCAGGAAGTTTTATACTTATCAGCCTTATAATGGCTATCTATGTCAACCAAAATTGGTTGTGGTTTACCGCTTTTGTTGGTGCTAATTTGTTGCAATCTTCCTTTACCAAATGGTGTTTGATGGAAGATATACTGTCTAAGTTTGGGATTAAAAACTAGAGCTTATAAAATTTAGAGGAAAAATTGGTAGAATTATAGTCTCCGACAAGGAGATTTTTTCCTTTTTCTATAATTTACTTCACTAAATTGTAGTTTACTTTCCGGTTAAGTAACAAATGTTACTGCATAACTAAATTTATTTTTAGAAATTTACAACAAGAATGGCACACATTCTTCTTAGTAAATTTTTAAACTAATGGCAAAAATACTTGTT
>PFUR01000007.1 GCA_002790195.1 Flavobacteriales bacterium CG_4_9_14_3_um_filter_40_17 | reverse complement strand
CTGCAAAAGATTTACTTAAAAATTCGGGCTCAATTCAAATTTATTGTAGAATGAATCGATGATTTCAACCACTTCAACTTCCGTGTCAACCAAGTGAATCAGTTCCAAATCGACCGCATTAATGTTGTTGAATTTTTCCAAAATTGTGCTTTTTATCCAATCCATCAAACCAGACCAAAATTCGGTTCCTACCAAGATTATCGGAAATTTCTCAATCTTTTTGGTTTGGATCAGCGTGATGGCTTCAAACAATTCGTCTAAAGTGCCAAATCCGCCCGGCATGACCACAAACCCTTGTGAATATTTAACAAACATCACTTTACGGACAAAGAAGTAATCAAAATTTAAACTTTTGTCACGGTCTATAAAAGGGTTGTCATGTTGCTCAAATGGCAAGTCGATGTTAAGTCCTACTGAAGTACCACTGCCCAAATGTGCACCTTTGTTACCTGCTTCCATGATGCCCGGCCCTCCTCCGGTGATAATTCCGTAGCCCGATTCCACGATTTTCTGGGCGATGCGAACTGTAAGTTCATAATATTTATCTCCAGGTTTGATGCGTGCCGAACCGAAAACAGTCACGCAAGGCCCTATCTGACTCATTTTTTCAAATCCATTTACGAATTCCCCCATGATTTTGAATATCGCCCAAGAATCATTGGTTTTTATCTCGTTCCATCTGCGGGTATAATCTTTTCTCATAATTTATGTTTTTAGTTGCTGGTTTCTGGTTACAAAAACCTATGACTACCAATTAATTTTCAATTTTCAATCGTTAATAAATTCAATTCTTTTTTCAAAAACCGCGCGGTGTGGCTTTTCTTGTTTTTGACAACTTCTTCGGGTGTGCCGCAACACAATATTTTTCCGCCATTTCTCCCGCCTTCAAGCCCCAAATCGAGGAGGTAATCGACTGTTTTGATGACATCCAAATTGTGTTCGATAATCAAGACTGTATTTCCTTTGTCAACCAATTGATTGAGTACTTTCATCAACAGCCTGATATCGTCAAAATGTAGCCCTGTCGTGGGTTCATCCAGAATATAAAAAGTATTTCCCGTATCGCGTTTTGATAACTCGGTCGCGAGTTTGATGCGTTGTGCCTCGCCACCGGACAAAGTTGTGCTTTGTTGACCGAGCGTGATATAGCCCAATCCGACATTTTTGATGGTAATGAGTTTTTGGTGAATTTTCGGAAAAGCCTCAAAAAATTCCACCGATTCATCGATGGTCATGTCCAAAACATCTGAGATCGATTTTCCTTTGTAGCGTACTTCGAGGGTTTCGCGATTGAATCTTTTCCCTTGACAAGTTTCACAAGTCACATACACATCGGGCAGAAAATTCATTTCGATGACACGCATCCCACCACCCTGACAGGTTTCGCATCGTCCGCCGGAGACATTAAAACTAAAACGCCCCGGTTTGTATCCCCGGATGAGTGCTTCGGAGGTCTTGGCAAAAAGGTTTCTGATTTCGGAAAAAACACCAGTGTAGGTCGCCGGATTGGATCTCGGTGTCCGACCGATGGGCTCTTGGTTGATGTCGATCACTTTATCGATGTATTGCAAACCTTCTATCGATTTGAAAGGCAATGGTTTTTTGACAGCATTGTAAATATGCGCGTTCAGAATCGGGTAGAGTGTCTCGTTGATGAGTGTTGATTTTCCGCTGCCCGAAACACCGGTTATACCAATCATGCAGCCGAGCGGAAAGATGGCATTTACATTTTTGAGGTTGTTGCCTGAAGCTCCTTTCAAAACTAATTTTTTGCCGTTTCCTTCTCTACGGCTTGCCGGTATTTCTATCTTTTGTTTTCCGCTCAAATAATCGGCGGTGGCCGTATTGCTTTTTTTGATTTCTTCGGGTGTCCCTTGGCTGATAATCTCACCACCGTGTTTGCCTGCACCCGGTCCCATATCGATGATGTAATCGGCACTTTCCATCATGTCTCTGTCATGTTCAACCACAATGACCGAATTGCCTAAATCTCTTAATTTCTGGAGAGCTTCTATCAATTTATGATTGTCGCGTTGGTGCAACCCGATGCTGGGTTCGTCTAAAATATACAAAACACCGACCAATTGCGATCCTATTTGTGTAGCCAAACGGATGCGTTGCGACTCGCCTCCCGAAAGGGTTTTGGTACCCCGGTCTAAAGAAAGATATCCCAAACCGACATCGTTGAGAAAAGATAAACGCGTGCTGATTTCTTTGATGATTTCCTCTGCTATTTTCCATTTATTGGGGGTAAAATAGGTCGAGATGCCTGCAAACCATTTGCTGAGTTCGGCAACATCTTTTTGGGTGAGATTAGCGATGTTACAATCGCCGATTTTAAAATATAGTGCTTCCTTTCTCAAACGGCTTCCTTGACATTCCGGACAGACTATCGTGTCCATGTATTCGTTCGCCCAACGCGTTATGGAAGCAGATTGGCTGTTTTCGGATTGCGATTTGATAAAATTGACGATTCCTTCAAAATCGATTTTATAATTTCGGGTGATTCCCAACACTTTCGATTCGATTGAAAAACGTTCGTTGGCACCATAGAGAATAACTTGTATGGCTTCTTCAGGTATTTCTGCGATGGGTGTGGTTAATTTAAATCCATAACGTTCGACGATGAGTTCGAGTTGTTTAAAAATCCAAGTGGTTTTGTATTCGCCAATAGGGTCGACCCCACCTCCTTTGATGGATTTCTTTTTATCCGGAAAAATCTTATCCAAATTAACTTCATTGATATTGCCCAAACCGTTGCAATTCGGGCAGGCTCCTTTGGGCGAGTTGAAAGAAAAAGTATTGGGCTCCGGCTCGGGATAAGAAATACCGGATGTTGGGCACATCAAATCGCGGCTGAAAAAGCGAACGGTTTGCGATTCGTGTTCCATCAACATCAGGATATTGTTGCCATAATGCATGGCAGTTTGTATAGATTCACACAAGCGTTTTGCACTTTCTTCCGTGTCGGTGATAAGCATCCGATCGACAACAATTTCGATATCGTGGGTTTTGTACCTATCTACTTTCATCCCACGAACAATATCTTTCAATTCGCCATCTATCCGAACTTTAACAAAACCTTGTTTGGCGATTTGTTCAAGCAATTCGCGATAATGCCCTTTGCGCGATCGGACAACCGGTGCGAGTATGTTGACGCGCTTGTCTATAAAATCTTTGCGAATCAGATTTTGAATTTGCTCATCCGTATAGCTGACCATTTTATCGCCGGTTTCATAACTGTAAGCATCGGAGGCACGGGCAAAAAGCAAGCGAAGAAAATCGTAAATTTCGGTAATGGTTCCGACAGTCGATCGCGGGTTTTTGTTGGTAGTTTTTTGCTCAATGGCAATCACGGGCGACAATCCTTCGATAGAATCCACCACCGGACGTTCCAAATTCCCTAAAAATTGACGGGCATAGGAAGAAAAAGTTTCGATGTAACGGCGTTGGCCTTCAGCATAAAGTGTGTCAAAAGCCAAAGACGATTTTCCGCTTCCCGAAAGACCGGTGATGACCACCAGTTTTTCCCGAGGAATACTTACATCGATGTTCTTCAGATTGTGCTCTCCGGCTCCAAAAACTACAATAGAATCGTGTGCGTCAGCCATAATTTTTATAAGAAATGCAAATTTACTATTTATCGGCAATATTTTAGGAAAAGTGCCGATTCATTTACAGTGCTGTTTTTCTTTTTATTTAAACAGCCATCTATTTCAAAAACTCAATTTCATAACTATTCATCATGGTGTTTCATCAAAAGAGTTTACCTAAATTTGCTTTATGAAATCCTCATTAACAACAAGTTTGTGTAAGCAAACGCCTACAAATAAAAATGCGGAAACATATATGTTCGCTAAAAATTAAACTTTACAAATATGAAAGGCATGAACCTTCTCCATCGCATCGTTTTTATTTCTAATTCGGTTTTTGCCTTGTTGTTATTCACTTCGTATGCTTTGCCATTTGTACCTCCACGATCGTTTCCCTTGCTGTCTGTACTAAGTCTTTCAGTACCCGTACTTTTAATCATCAATGTAATTTTGCTTTTCTATTGGATATTCTTCATGAAAAGAGCTTTTTTACTCTCAGCCTTGGTGTTGCTATTCGGATTCCAAAAACTAACATCACTCTATAAGTTTTCTGGACAAAAAATAGAA
The DNA here is from genome assembly GCA_002790195.1 of Flavobacteriales bacterium CG_4_9_14_3_um_filter_40_17. Taxonomy (GTDB): domain Bacteria; phylum Bacteroidota; class Bacteroidia; order Flavobacteriales; family Flavobacteriaceae; genus UM-FILTER-40-17. Next base: position 56,261 of record PFUR01000007.1, on the reverse strand, counting down.
AATACAGAAACCGGATTTTCACTAATGAGTTACAATGTGCGTTCATTTAACCTTTATAAATGGATTTCAGATGATTTTATAGGCGAAAAAATTGGTGCTTTTGTGAAAACCGCCAACCCCGATGTGTTGTGCTTTCAGGATTTTCACACCAATGGCAATTCCTTAATTGTAAATTATCCTTATAAATTGGAAAAACTTCGCGGCCAAAAATCAAAATCAGGGTTAGCGATTTTCTCAAAATATCCTATTTTAAAAAGTGGTTCCTTGGATTTTCCGGATACTTCCAACAATGCAATTTTTGTTGATTTATTGATTAATAAGGATACAGTAAGAGTTTATAATATTCATTTTCAGTCACTTAAAATTTCAAATGAAGTAAATGACTTCAACGATAAAAATTACGAACTGATGACCAACCGAATCGGAAAAGCTTTTGTCAAGCAACAGAAACAATTAGAAATATTGTTGGCGCATAAGAAAAAATCGCCTTACCGAAACATTATCGCAGGTGATTTTAACAACACCGCTTTTTCTTATTTGTATAAAACCTTGAAAGGCGAAGGTTTGAAAGATGCATTTTTAGATGCTGGAACGGGCTTCGGACAGACTTATAACCTTAAATTTTTCCCTCTTCGCATCGATTTTGTTTTAGTAGATAATCATTTCGACATTCAAAACTTTGAGTGTTTCAGCCAAAAATATTCAGACCATTTTCCGATTATGACGCGTATCGGGTTGTAAATAAACTGAGTGCAAAATTACAAACAGCAAATTACAAATAACAAACGGTAGAGGGTTTATCTTTTATTTGGCTGAAGCCAATTGTTCTATTGTTGCCGACATAAGTTGCATAAAAGCAACTGCAATTGATAAATTGGTGTTGGCTTTAGCCAAAATTGATTACTTTCCCGTCAATATTCCGTGCTTGAGGAATTTTTCTTAGTCATATCTGTGCAAAATTTCAATAGTAAAGTTAGTCATGGAATAAGCAAGCCCGTTCTATGCAATATATTTCATAAGACTTGTGATTACAAGGATTAAAAAAATTGATTTAATTTAGATTGAAAACGGATCTAATTTCTTAATTTTAAATTGCATAAGTAGGTTTTTTTAAAGTGAAATTTAAAAAGGAAAAAGATGAAACTCACATTTTTTGGTGGAGCCGGTACGGTTACCGGATCTAAGATTTTATTGGAAACGGATCGAAAGAAAATACTGATAGACTGTGGTTTATTTCAAGGCATAAAAGAACTGCGGCTTAAAAATCGGGATGCTTTGTCGATAGACATCAACGAATTGGATGCAGTCTTCCTCACCCATGCCCATCTAGACCACTGCGGATACCTGCCCGTTTTGGTCAAAAATGGTTTTCCCGGAAAAATTTACTGCACGCCGGCTACCAAAGATTTAACGAAAATTATTTTGTTGGACAGCGCCAAAATTCAGGAAGAAGATGCCCGAAGAGCCAATTTGCATAATTACACCAAACACAGTCCGGCTAAGCCGCTCTATGAAGTCAAGGATGCGGAAGCTGTGTTTTCGCATTTTGAAACATTTGAAACAGCACAATGGCATGCGTTAGATGATGAGATTCAATTCAAGTTTCTCAACAGCGGACATATTTTGGGTAGCGTTTTTGTCTTGTTGAAAGTGAACGGCAAAACCATTGTTTTTTCAGGCGACATCGGAAGAAGCACCCCCATTATTCTGAATCCGTATAAATACATCGAGCAGGCAGATTATTTGGTTGTTGAATCGACCTATGGCAACCGGTTGCACGAGTCGGTTTCCATTCAGCATGAATTATTAAAGCACATCGAGCATACACACAAAAAAGGAGGTGTATTGATGATCCCTACGTTTTCAGTCGAACGGGCGCAGGAAATTATCTATTTATTGAGTATTCTCAAACGAAACGGCCTTCTCCCAAAAAACCCCATTTATTTAGACAGCCCGATGGGTGTAAATGCGACACAAGTTTATTTTTCTTACCCCGAAGATCATCGACTTTCCCGCGATGATATTGAAAGTATGTTGTCAACGGTTGAACTTATCAGTGAAGTGGAAGCTTCAAAAGCAATCGTAAACGACGATGCCCCTAAAATTGTTTTGGCCGGAAGCGGGATGATTACCGGTGGGCGGATTTTACATTATTTTAACAAATATATTTCGGATCCAAAAAACAGCGTGTTGATTGTTGGCTATCAAGCGGAAGGCACCAGAGGAAAAGCTTTACTCTCCGGAGATACTGAATTGAAATTTTTTGGCGAGTACCACAAAATAAAAGCGGAGATATTCAAAATCAATGCCTTTTCCGGCCATGCAGATCAAAACGAATTGATGGATTGGTTGAGGCATTTCAAGAAGCCACCCGAATTAACTTTCATCAACCACGGCGAACCACACCAAAGCCAAGCATTTAAAACCAAAATCAGAACAGAACTCAATTGGAACTGCACGGTTGCGCAAATGAACCACGAATATTATTTGGATAGATAGAGACAACGGGAAACTTAGGTTTTTTCTGTCAGTCTTGTATTCTTCTAAAAAGGATTGTGGCTAAACTAAAGTTTATCTATATATTTCTCAGGTTTCCTAACTATTCAATTATTACATACATTTGCGCTTCTAAAATCTCATTCCATGAATTTTCACACAATTCTCAGTCGCTGTTTTTTTGTTTCGGGCTTGTTTATAAGCCTTTCTGTTTGGGCGCAAGTTAAAAATATACAAGTTTCAATTGATTTGAAAAACGTCTTGGATGATAAGGTTTCCGTGACGGTAAATGTTGATAAAATCAAAACCGAAACCATCAACTACATGATTCCTAAAATTGTTCCCGGCACTTATGCTATCTACGATTTCGGAAAGTATATCGATACGTTTCGAGCCCATGACAAGAAGGGAAATTTGCTGCCGGTTACCAAATCGGATGACAACACCTGGAAGATTGAGAAAGCAAAATCTTTGGTGAAAATTACCTATTTAGTCAATGATACTTACGACATAGAAGGGACACATGATATTTTTTCGCCGGGTGGTACTAACATTCTTGCCGGGCAAAACTTTGTTTTAAACTTATTTGGCTTTGTGGGCTATTTTGAGGGATTGAGCGAAACGCCTTACGACCTCACCATCACCCACCCGACAGAGTTGTACGGAAGTACGGCTTTGGAAGATTCAGACAATAGCCCGGAAACCGATTTGTTTAAACTCGACCGATATTTTACCGTTACTGATAATCCTATCCAATACGCTTCTCCCGATACACTTTCATTCAACTTGAATGACATCAAGGTCGAATTGAGCGTCTATTCAAAAAATAAAATACACAGCGCGGAGGAACTCAGAGCTCCGATGGAAAAAATGATGCGAGCACAGAAAAAGTTTCTGGGCGACATCAATTCTACCAAAATATACAGCATCATACTTTATTTATCCGAATCAAACGAAACTGATGCGCAGGGATACGGCGCACTCGAACACCATAACGCCACGATGGTTGTATTGCCTGAAGAAACCGAAACAGACAGGCTTGTTCAGGACATGGTAGATGTGGTTTCGCACGAGTTTTTCCATACACTTACCCCGCTTTCCGTTCATTCGGGAGAGATTCAATTTTTCGACTTTAACCACCCAAAAATGTCTCAGCATCTTTGGATGTATGAAGGGGTAACCGAATATTTTGCCAATCTGTTTCAAGTTAGGGAAGGGCTTATCAATCAAGATGACTTCTACAACCGGATGATGGATAAGCTTTATAATTCTCTTAATTTCAATGATTCAATTTCTTTCACCGAGATGAGCAAGAATATTTTGATCGAACCTTACAAAGAGAATTACCAAAATGTCTATGAGAAAGGAGCCATCATCGGCATGTCAATCGACATCATCATTCGCGAAAAAACAGAAGGCAAAGAAGGGATTTTGGATTTGTTGAAAAAGCTTTCAGCTAAATACGGCACTAACAAGCCTTTTAAAGACGATGCGCTCTTTGGTGAAATTGTCGCTTTGGGCTATCCCGAAGTAGGCGATTTTTTAAATAATTATGTAGCCGGTGTTAAGACAATCCCCTATGCTGAAATTTTTGATAAGGTTGGTGTAACTTTTGCCAATATTGAAAAAGAAGGCGGATTTTTTATTGATGGGAATGTGCCCTATATTACGGTTAATCAGGCTGATCAATCTCTGTTTTTTGTGTCTTATGCTACTGAAAACAGCGGGCTCAAAGCTTGGGGGATAGAAGCCGGAGATGTGATTAAAACCATTAATGGAACAGTTTATAATATTGCCAATGTGTATGATTTGGTTGAAGTTTCCAGATCTTGGAAAGCGGGTGATGACATAACATTGGAAGTAGTCCGAGAGGGAAAAGAAATTACTTTAAACAGCAAAATAGTCATTCCAACCATCGAAGTTACGGTTTTGAAAGACGAAGATTTACCGGCAGGCGATTTCAGAGTAAAAATCAAAAAAGCTTGGTTGGGACAGGAATAAAAGGTTTTAAGTGTTTAGTGTTTATTTTTGAATTTTAAATAATTTTTGAGTGAACAAATAACTCTTATGCCTTTTAGCTTTTTGACTTAACACTAAAAACTAAGCACTTATAACAAACCAATGCCCAAAGTCATTCTCATCAGCCAGCATCCTTTGCCCTATCATCAGGTAGGCAGTTGGTCCACACTTTACAAAAACTACCTGACGCAAGATTTGCACAAGATTGACCTTGTCATTTGCGAAAAACCGCAACAGCCGTTTGAAAACGTTTCTTATACCTATGTTCAAAAACGATGGATAGACAAATTACAGCAAAAACGTTTAAAAAACCCTTACATCGGTTATATAAATGCTTTTGGAAAAACCATAAAACGAGGAGAAAAATACGTCATTCAGGTGGTGGACAACTTCGGTATTGTACCACATATACAAGCTTTTTTGACAAAAAACAACCTTCGGCAAGACTGCTATCTCCAATTTTTCTACCACGGTTTCGCACCTTTCTACGGCAATTTTCAAAGCCGGATATTTTACGAAACCATAGACGAAATGGTTTTGCTTACTCACGATTCGTACAAAGCACACCGCGATTATTACACCGTCTTACCTTGCCGTTTTTCGGTAATGCACAACGGGATTGATACACAAAAGTTTTTTTCGCTTTCGCAAAGCGAAAAAGTAGCGCTAAAAGAAAAAAGGAATGTTACCAACAAGATAGTTTTTGTTTGGTGCTCACAAGATCGACCCAAAAAAGGGCTTGATTTTATATTGTCTGTTTGGAAAAAAATGGTTAAAGACAGAGATGATATTGAATTATGGGTTGTAGGCGCAAAACGCGTAACTAATGTTCCGTGCACGCGGTTTTTTGGAAAAATCTCCAATGATAAATTACCCGAATACTATCAAACCTCCGACTGCTACCTGTTCCCAACGCTTTGTCACGAAGGTTTTGGCATGAGCCTTATCGAAGCCCTCCATTGTGGTTGTTACCCGATTGCTTCGGCCTTGGGCGGTGTCCCGGAAGTGTTGGCTTACGGGAAATATGGCACATTGATAGAAAATCCGCATTTTGAGGAAGCATGGGAACAAGCGATTCTCAATTATTTGAAAGAAAAGCCAGAATCAGCAAAATTACATCAGGATTTATACAGCACTCAGGCATGGAATGAAGCTATGAACAAGTTGATTGAAGTTGCAAAAGACAGATTTCAATAGTGTTCTTTTTTGAGTAGAGCATCATTGGTAGCCGAAGCCAATTTTCCAATTTTCAATTTTCAACTTTACAACAATAACATTACTTTTGCACATGCAAAACAACGTACTCATTCTCGATTTTGGTTCGCAATACACCCAACTGATTGCCCGCCGAGTCCGCGAACTCAACATTTACTGCGAAATACATCCGTTTAACAAACTTCCGCAAAACCTCTCCGAATTCAAAGCGGTCATCCTTTCCGGCAGCCCGTTTTCTGTGCGTGGGGAAGATGCGCCACACCCCGATTTGTCGCAAATCCGGAAACACAAGCCAGTTTTGGCAGTCTGCTACGGCGCGCAATATCTTGCACATTTCAGTGGTGGTTTGGTCGAAGCTTCCGCCACCCGCGAATACGGAAGAGCTCGGCTTTCAACGGTTACTACGAACGAGCCGCTTTTTGAGGGCATCGAAGCCGGATCACAGGTTTGGATGAGCCACGGCGACAGTATCATCCGCTTACCGGAAGGTGCGATTTTGTTAGCTTCTTCGCATGATGTTGCCAATGTTGCCTTCAAACTCAAAGACGAAGCCACCTATGGCATCCAATTCCACCCCGAGGTGTATCACTCTACCGACGGGAAAAAACTGCTCGAAAACTTTTTGGTCAACATTGCCCAAGTTGCGCAAACTTGGACTCCCGATTCTTTCGTTGACTTGACAGTTCACGAATTGCAAGAAAAAGTAGGTAAAGGAAAAGTTGTTTTGGGGCTTTCCGGCGGCGTTGATTCCACTGTCGCTGCCGTGTTGCTGCACAAAGCCATCGGCAAACAGTTGTATTGCATTTTTGTAAACAACGGTTTGCTCCGTAAAAACGAATTTGAAAAAGTGCTTCGTCAATATGAAGGCATGGGGCTCAACGTCAAAGGGGTAGATGCATCGAAACGGTTTTATGAAGCACTTGCAGGAAAAAATGATCCCGAAGACAAACGAAAAGCCATTGGCAAAACGTTTATAGAAGTGTTTGACGATGAAGCGCATACCATTGAAGGAGTCGATTGGTTGGCGCAAGGCACGATTTACCCGGATGTAATCGAGTCAATTTCCGTAAACGGCGGACCGTCTGCCACCATCAAGTCGCATCACAATGTGGGCGGTTTGCCCGATTTCATGAAATTGAAAATTGTCGAACCCTTGCGTATGTTGTTCAAAGATGAAGTGCGCCGCGTGGGCAAAGCTTTGGGTATCCACCCCGATTTGTTGGGGCGGCATCCGTTCCCCGGTCCGGGCTTGGCGATTCGTATTTTGGGTGATGTTACCGAAGAGAAGGTACGGTTGTTGCAAGAGGTAGATGATATTTTTATCGAAGGGCTTCGCAGTTGGAATTTGTATGATGAAGTATGGCAAGCCGGCGTGATTTTGCTGCCGGTAAACAGTGTAGGGGTAATGGGCGACGAGCGCACCTATGAAAAAGTAGTTGCCTTGCGCGCGGTTTCTTCTACTGACGGGATGACCGCGGATTGGGTACATTTACCCTACGAGTTTTTAATGAAAGTGTCGAATGATATTATTAATAAAGTAAAAGGTGTAAACAGAGTGGTTTATGACATCAGTTCAAAACCACCATCCACCATCGAATGGGAATAAATATGAAACAACATTTTAAATTTTGTCTTGTTTTTTTGTTGGCCTCACTAAGTTTTGGGGTTTTGGCACAAACCCACGCTTTTAAAGACAAAGAATCGATTAAAGAGATAGCAAGAGCCTATAGCATGACACCCTTTGAGCTGATTCAACTCAATCCGCATCTCAAAAACGGGGTCAATCCGGGCGAAGTAATCCGTGTTTCTAAAGTGGTTCCGAAAGCCGTAACGCTCTATGATACTTACAAAGTCGGTAGGAAAGAAACCCTGTTTGGCATCGGCCAAAAATTAGGTATTTCGGTCGAAGATATCAAAAAGAACAACCCTGTTTTGTATTCAAAAGAGTTGAACACCAGACAAATTTTGTTGATACCGGTTCAGTATGCCGATCAAACTGAATTAAAAACTTCACAAGTTTTGGCCTATACCGTCAAACCAAAAGACACCAAATGGCGCATCGCTTATTTGCATGGAATGACATTGCCTGAATTGGAAAACCTCAACCCTGAAATGGGAGAAACATTGAGTATCGGGCAAGTGCTGAAGGTGTCAAACCCGGAAGTGAAACAGGATGCCAAAGATTTTGATAATTTTGAGTTCTACACGGTCAATCCCAAGGAAACCATTTTTAGCCTAACCAAAACATTCGATGTGAACGAGGGTGAACTTATCCGCCTCAATCCCGAGCTCAAAAATGGTTTGAAAGCAGGCATGATTCTCAAAATTCCCGCAAAGACATCAATATCAGAAAATGCCAATCGGCAAGATTTTGTTAATCTTGCGAATCAATCCTTTTCAGGTGATGAAATAAAATTGGCAGTCATGCTGCCATTCGGGCTCAAAGAATTGCAAGCCGACACGCTGTTGAATTTTAAAAGACAATTTAAAAAAGACCGAAATCTCGACGTGGTTACCGATTTTTACTCCGGGGTTTTGATTGCCATCGACTCAGCAAAAACCTTTGGGATAGAGATAGATACCAACACATTCGACACCGAAAACAACCAAGCCAAAGTATCGCAAATCATCCGATCCAATCGGCTGGACAAAGCAGATGCTATCATCGGGCCGTTGTATCAGAAAAATTTCGAGCGGGCAGGAGAGTTGCTCAAAGACAGCAATGTAAAAATGTTTTCACCGCTGACCAATCGCGAAATCAGATTGTATCAAAACTGTTTTCAGAGTTTGCCAACGCAGGAAGTTTTGGAAGAAGGCATGCTAAATTTCATGAAGAATAAACACAAAAATGAAAATATCGTTGTGGTAGCCGATCGAAAATTCAGAGGAGTGGCAATCCGTGTGAAAGCATTTTTTCCAGAGGCAGCTATGCTCGTTTCCGATACCACAGGCATTGTCAAGCAGTCTTTGGTCATTGCGGCACTTTCGGTTGATAAACCAAATTGGGTCGTGGTGGTTTCTGAAAACGTCACTTTGCTGACAACTTTAATCCCCAAACTCAGCCAAATATCTGAAACCTACACAATCACCTTGATGACCACCGAACGAAATCGGTATTTTGAAGGAGAAGAGGTTTCCAGTAAACAATTGGCAAGACTCCATTTTATGTTTCCATCTGTAGAAAAACCCTTAGACACAAATTTGTTCAATCCATTTGTCAATCGATATATCAAAGAATACGGCATCATGCCGGGAAAATATGCCGTTCGCGGTTTTGACCTGACTTTTGATGTACTCATGCGAATAGCAACCGCGAAAGATAAGAACCAAAAGATTGATGAATCACTCCCGGCCGAATATCTTGAAAATAGGTTTGGATATGACAAAAAAGAAAATGGTGGCTATTTGAACAAATCATTTTACATCCTAAAATACGAAAGCAATAACCTAATAGAAGCAAAATAATGACCTCAAAAGTAACCTACGAAGGTGAGTTGCGGACACGCTGCATCCACCTTAATTCCGGAAACGAGTTTATTACCGATGCACCTTTAGACAACAATGGAAAAGCAGAAGCATTTTCGCCAACTGATACCGTTGCCACCGCTTTGGCGTCTTGTATGTTTACCATCATGGGCATCAAAGCACGTGGCATGGAGGTCAATTTGGAAGGAGCAACCGCCAAAGTCACCAAGATTATGGCAGCCGATCCGCGCCGAATTTCCAAAATCATCATCGATTTTGAGTTTCCACATCCGGTAAATGAAAAAAACCGCCACATACTCGAAAATGCAGCCAAGAACTGTCCGGTAATATACAGCCTGCATCCCGACATCGAAAAACAAGTGGCTTTTCATTGGAAATAAACAGTTTCTTTTCATCATTGCCCGATAGAAATTATTCTAAAAGTTTTAGTCCTTTCAATTATAGGGTTTGTGAAACATTTGGCTTCAATCGGCTTTAGCCAAATAAATGATTATTGAAATAAATGACGTTTAGAAACAGCATTGAAATTAAAAAGAATGACTAAGCGTGACGATGTAAGGTGTTATTTCGGGTCAATAATTTTATTGAATCACAAGGGTTTCTTTTCTTAAAAATTGTTTTCAAAAACCGATTGGCAGGCTCATTTCAAATTTGTACTTTTGCCGTCGTCTAACAGCTATTTTCAGTTTTCATGAGTTCTACTAAATATATTTTTGTCACAGGCGGTGTTACATCTTCTCTTGGAAAAGGAATTATAGCTGCATCTCTTGCTAAATTGTTGCAAGCCAGAGGCTACCGTGTGACCATTCAAAAATTAGACCCATACATCAATGTCGATCCGGGAACACTCAATCCGTATGAGCACGGAGAATGCTATGTGACCGATGACGGTGCCGAAACCGATTTAGATTTGGGTCATTACGAACGTTTTTTAAGCCAAAACACTTCGCAGGCAAACAACGTCACCACGGGCAGAATCTACCAAAGTGTCATCGAAAAAGAGCGCAGAGGCGATTTTCTCGGCAAAACGGTGCAAGTTGTCCCACACATCACCAACGAAATCAAAGAACGCATCCAGCTTTTGGGCAATACCGGCAAGTATGATATTGTGATTACCGAAATTGGCGGTACAGTTGGCGATATCGAATCATTGCCCTACATTGAGGCTGTCCGCCAGTTGCTTTGGGAGCTTGGCGATGGCAACGGAATCGTTATTCACCTGACGCTCATACCCTATCTTTCGGCTGCAGGCGAACTCAAAACTAAACCGACCCAACATTCTGTCAAAACCCTGATGGAAAGCGGAATAAAAGCCGATATTTTGGTCTGCCGGACGGAGCGGGAGATATCTAATGAAATCCGTGACAAATTGGCCTTGTTTTGCAACGTGAGGCGTGAAGCTGTCATCCAATCGATTGATTGCAAGACTATTTACGAAGTACCTATGCTCATGCTCGAGGAAGGTTTGGACGTAGTGGCTTTAAAAAAATTGAATCTTGTCGATTACAAAGTGCCCGAAATGAGCCAATGGAAAGCCTTTTTGCAACGACATGAAAACCCGAAAAACACAGTCAAGATTGCGCTTATCGGTAAATACGTTGAATTGCAAGATTCCTATAAGTCTATTTTAGAAGCCTTTATACATTCCGGGGCAGCAAATGAAGTCCGGGTGGAAGTAACCTCTATTTCTTCGGAAATACTTACCGCAGAAAACGTGTTCGACAAAATATCCCATTTTGATGGGATTCTCGTCGCACCCGGGTTTGGTGAAAGAGGTATTGAAGGAAAAATAAAAGCTGCTCAAATAGCAAGGACACATAAAATCCCTTACTTTGGTATCTGTTTGGGTATGCAAATGGCCGTCATCGAATTTGCGCGAGATGTTTTGGACATGGAAGATGCCAACACGGTTGAAGTGAATCCGAACACTCCTTACCCGGTCATCAACTTGATGGAAAACCAAAAAGACATCACCGAAATGGGTGGGACTATGCGGCTGGGTGCGTGGCGTTGCCAATTGAAAAAAGACAGCTTGGTGTATAGCATCTATCAACAAGATGAAATAGCCGAACGACATCGCCACCGCTATGAATTTAACAACCAATATTTGGCACAATTTGAAGCCAACGGCATGATTGCATCGGGTATCAATCCCGAAAAAGGATTGGTCGAAGTGATTGAAATCAAAGGCCATCCGTGGTTTATCGGGGTACAATATCATCCCGAATACAAAAGTACGGTCACACATCCGCATCCGCTGTTTGTGTCTTTTGTAAAAGCCACACTCGACTGTCAGAAGAAAAAAAGTGAATCGCAACTGAGCATTTAGCAAAATATAACATGGAAGAAAAAAAGTTTGATCCCAATTCATTGATTGGTTTTTTGTTGATAGGCGGAATCTTGATGTGGATGATTTATCAAAACCAACCCAAGCCGGGAGAGTTGCAATCAGAAGAACCCACTCAGGTCGAACAAGTCAAAAAAACAACGTCTATTGAAAAGCGCGAGCTTGCAAATGATTCTGTCAAAACCTTTGACTTTCAAGGAAAATACGGTGCTTTCGGGTATGGAGCTGCCTTGGTTTCCAACCCCGATGAGACGACAGTCATCGAAAACAACTTGGTTTTTATTAGAATCAGCAACCGCGGCGGAAAAGTGGTGGAAGCCCGGCTCAAAAAGTTTCATTCCTTTGATCAAAAACCTGTTTACCTCATCAAAGATGACAATGCAGATTTTGATTTGACCTTTTCGACTTACGACAACCGTGTGCTCCATACGAAAGAATTGGTTTTTGAACCGGAACTTTCCCACAGCGGGGAAAATCAAATCTTGTCAATGAAGCTGAAAGTTTCTGACAATCAATATCTTGAATATCGATATGAGTTAAAGCCGGGCGACTACATGATGGGGCTTACTGTGCGCTCGCAGGGACTTGAGAAAAACCTGAATAGTACGCAAAACCCCGAACTCCTTTGGAAGCTCAAATCTTACCGATATGCCAAAAGCGTATCTTACGAAAACCGCTATTCAGAAATGGTTTTCGAGTATGAAGGCGGAAAAGACGACTACCTCAACGCGCAGAAAACATTGGCCGAAGACACTTCCAAAAACGTAACTTGGATAGCCTTTAAACAACATTTTTTCACGACCGTATTGCTTACCAATCAAGCCTTTGAGTCTGCAAAATTGAAGTCTGAAAATTTGGTGGTTGATGAAGAAATTGACACAGTTTTTACCAAACAATTTACGGCTACCATTCCACTCAAACTCCGCGATGGGAATTTGAACTACAACATGGATTTGTATTTCGGTCCATCCGATTATAAAGTACTCGACAAATACAATCGCAACTTAGATGAAATCATCCCATTAGGTTGGGGGATTTTCGGTTGGATTAACCGTTATGTGTTTATCCCTTTTTTCAATTTTTTGAGTGATTTCTTTCCGCATGGATTAGCCATCATCATCATGACCATCGTGGTGCGAATCGTCATGTCGCCGGTGACTTACAAATCTTATTTATCCCAAGCGAAGATGAAAGTATTGCGTCCGGAGATTACCGAAATCAACGAGAAATTCAAAAAAGAACCGATGAAACGCCAGCAAGAAACAATGGCACTGTATTCCAAAGCCGGTGTAAACCCGATGGCAGGCTGTATTCCGGCTCTGTTGCAGATTCCGGTATTCTATGCCCTGTTCAGCTTTTTCCCGTCGGCATTTGAACTCCGGCAAAAAAGTTTTTTATGGGCAGACGATCTTTCATCATACGATACCATTGCCAAGCTCCCTTTCCACGTGCCGTTTTATGGTGACCATGTGAGTTTGTTCCCGATTTTGGCATCTGTTGCTATTTTCTTCTATATGCAAATGACTACCGGACAACAAATGCCGCAGCAACCCCAACAAGAAGGGATGCCCGACATGGCAAAAATGATGAAAATCATGATGTATATTTCACCGGTTATGATGCTGTTTTTCTTTAACAACTATGCCAGTGGATTGAGTTTGTATTACTTTATCTCCAACTTGATTACCATTTTGATTATGCTGGTAATCAAATATTATATTTTGGATGAGAATAAGATACACGCACAGATACAGGAGAATAAAAAGAACCCGAAAAAAATGGGTGCTTTTCAACAAAAAATGAGAAACATGATGGAAGAAGCTGAACGCCAAAAGAAGTTAAAAAAATAGCAGTACACGTTTTATGGAATAAAAAAATCCGATGGAGTTTGGCTCCACCGGATTTTTTATTTGGTGAAGAATTGAATTATTCCTTGCCATTCAGCAGTTTTTTGGAAAGCAAAAAGCTGCTTAACAATCCTAAACCGGCGAACAAAAAGATGGATGCCGGATAGGCTACATCATCCTCCATGTTAAGGTTGTTGACAAACAAGTTGGCCAAAAAAACACCTAACCCGATGCCGATGCAAAGGAAAGAAAAGTTTAAAATGAATACTTTCCAAAAGGGTACGCCACTGCCTTTTTTGGCTGAAAAGAAAATCTGTGCATCGGCTCCTTTTTCAATCAGTGCTAAACGCTCCTTGTTTCGGGTGGTGAAGTACATATAGAGTATGCCAAACAAAGTGCCGAATACAATTAGGGGAACTAAAACTTCTTCCATGATAATAAATTTTTAAGTTGATACTGAACGTATGACAGGCTTCTTTGAAAAAGGTTACAGTCGGATTTAAAAAAATAGGCAATAAGCAAAAGCGAATAGATAATGAACCTGAATCAAGAAATGAGAAACGAGAGAACAATAAATAGAAACCTGAAACCAAAAATTAATAAGCAGATAAAATTGTAACCTTTGATATTCCCTTGCCGTCATACAATCGAAAAAAACATAATTTTAAGGATTCATTTTGAAGAACTGCATGGCCTCTCAACACGATGACAACAAAATGGTAACCCAATCGCTTTCCGGAGACCAACGTGCGTATGCTTCTTTGGTGAATCGCTACCAGCATATGGTTTTTACGTTGGCTTACAGTATGTTGAGAAACAAGGAAGAAGCTGATGAAGTTGCCCAAGATGCATTTGTAAAAACGTATTTGTCGCTCAAACAATTTCGGGGCGATTCAAAATTTTCGAGTTGGCTCTACCGGATAGCCTATCGAACCTGTTTGGATTACATGCGGAAGAACGCAAAACACCGGACAGACAGTATAGATGACAAATCCATTCGATATATGTCCGACAAAGGAGTAGATGCATACCGAGAAATAGAACAGAAAGAACACATCGTCAGGATGTGCATAGAAAGCCTGCCCGCGGAAGAAAGCGCATTTGTGAAAATGTTTTATTACGACAAACTGAGCCTGAACGAAATTGCAAACATTATCGGAATAAATAAAAACAACGCCAAAGTGAAGCTTTACAGAATCAGGAACAAACTGAAATCAATGCTCGAAGAAAAACAATTGTCAGCCGACTGATTGTTTTAAAAGTATATTTGCCTAACAGATTAAAATAAATCAATATGAAAAAGTTAAATAAGCCTGAGGATTGGAGTTCTGTTGATGTATTAATTGAAAATCAAATTCGACAGATTGATTTAATCTCACCATCACCGGATTTTACTGCCAAGGTATTCGATAAAATAGTTACAGCCAAGCAAGTGAACGTCTATCAGCCAATCATCAGCAAAAAGGGATGGTTCATGTTGGCTTTTTTTGTTGGCATTTTGGTGCTATATTCTTTCAATTTGGGCTCAACTGAAAACTCCCCGTGGTTTGCTGCTGCAAATAATTATTTTTCAAGCATTACCTTACCTGACATCTCGTTTTTTCACAACAAAGCCCTGGTGAATTCGATTGCAATCGGTTGCGTGATGTTGCTTTTTCAGTTCTTTATCATTTCAAAAAAATACCAAGTAAAAGAATAGACTTATCAGACAAATCCACGTAATTTTTAGTTAAAATCGCAGAATTCTGTAAATCCGTATTATAAATATTCAGTGAAAACCAATGGGTTTCATTCCAAAAGATTACCTTTGCAGCTAATTTTTTATTATTATGACTACATTCCAAGAATTGGGATTGAATGAGGCTTTGCTTAAAGCCGTTGCAGATTTAGGATTCGAAAAACCATCAGAAATTCAAGATAAAGCCATACCCGTTTTGCTTTCTGACGACACGGACATCGTGGCTTTGGCGCAAACAGGTACCGGGAAAACAGCCGCATTCGGTTTCCCGCTGATTCAAAAAACAGATTTCAACAACAGACAAACTCAGGGATTAATCCTATCACCCACACGGGAGTTGTGTATGCAAATTGCCAATGAACTCAAGCTATATGCGAAACACATACCCGAGTTCAAATCGGTAGCCATCTACGGAGGAGCCAGCATCAGCGATCAGGCAGCGCAAGTGCGTCGTGGAGCACATGTCATTGTTGCAACACCGGGCAGAATGCAGGACATGATCAACAGAAAGATGGTTGACATCTCAAACATTCGTTACTGCATCTTAGATGAAGCAGATGAAATGCTCAACATGGGATTTTATGAAGACATCACCAATATCTTGTCTTTCACCCCCGAGAACAAAAATACTTGGCTATTTTCAGCGACTATGCCACAAGAGGTTTCGACCATTGCCAAACGGTTTATGAAAAATCCGGTCGAAATCACCATCGGCTCCAAAAACACTTCAGCCAAGAACATCGAACATGAGTTTTATGTGATTCAAGGCCGTGACCGATATATTGCCCTAAAAAGATTGGCCGATGTCAATCCGGATATTTTTTCATTGGTTTTTTGCCGTACCAAACGCGACACACAGCAAGTTGCCGAGAAGTTGATAGAAGACGGTTACAGTGCGGCCGCCTTGCACGGTGATTTGTCGCAAAGCCAGCGGGATACGGTTATGAAGTCCTTCAGAGGCAAACAGATTCAGATGCTTGTAGCCACAGACGTTGCCGCACGAGGTATCGATGTAGATGACATTACACACGTTATCAATTATCAATTGCCTGACGAGATCGAAACTTACACCCACCGTAGTGGACGAACCGGGAGAGCAGGAAAAAGTGGTGTTTCGATGGTGATTATTGCCAAAAGCGAAGTACGCAAAATAAAATCTATCGAACGCATCATCAAACAGACATTCAAACAAAAAGACATTCCGACCGGAATCGAAATATGTGAAGTACAATTGTTGCATTTGGCTAACAAAATCAAGCAAACCCATATCAACCATGAGATAGACCGTTATTTGCCGACACTACAAGATTTGTTTGTCGATGATTCAAAAGACGAATTGATTAAGAAATTTTTCTCAGTTGAGTTTACCCGATTCTTCGATTATTACAAAAAATCAAAAGACATCAATACGCAAGTCGCTACTTTTAAAGATTTCGGAGATTCAGAATCACGTTCCGGAGGCTCGGTTCGTTATTTTATCAACCTTGGCGACCGTGATGGCTTTGACTGGATGCAACTGAAGGATTTCTTACGCGAATCGCTCGAATTAGGCAGGGATGATGTCTATAAAGTGGATGTGAAAGACAGTTTTTCATTCTTCAATGTCGATGCATCCCATGCCGATAAGGTAACGACCTTCTTTGAGAATTTTGCCTTCAAGGGCAGGCGGGTACACATCGAATTGTCGCAAAACGAATCGAAAGGCCGGTTTTCGGGTGGTGGCCGCGGAGAGTCACGTGGCAAAGGTTTTTCGGAAGGCAGAAGGTCAAAAGATTTCAAAAAACCTTCATTCGGAAACAATTTTGATCCTGCTAAGAAAAAAGATTTCGGCAAAAAAGAGAAATGGTCAAAGAAAAAGTATTGATTTTGTTAATTTAAGATTAAAACTAAAAAAATCTTACTTGACGATATGCCAACTTGACTATTTTTACAAAATCATTTGACTGTTTTGATGCGAAAGGGCTCTTTTTATGGTATTATTTTAATTGTCACACTTTTGTGGACGGTTATCTCCTTTGGGCAGAACCAGAAAATAAGTGGTGTTATCATCGATTCCGGTACAGACAAACCGATAGACAACGTGAACGTGCTCAACTTGAGCCGAGTGATTGGCACCATTTCTAACGAAAAAGGAGAATTTGAAATTTTCGCGCAAACCAACGACACTCTTTATTTTTCATTTTTGGGGTACAAACCCATCAAAGTCAGGGTGACCAATGACTGGTTGCGGTTTCAGGGCACAAAAATCGCGTTGACCCAAACCGCTTTCGCACTTGAAGAAGTATCGGTAACTTCTTCACGGCTGACGGGATATCTTGAAATAGACGCAAAATACCTCAAGGCGGAGCCATCTTATCGATACAGTATTTCGGGTCTTCCAAAAGGTTACGAAGTGGGAAGTGCCGCACCAAACGCGATGAACCGTATCATCGGTTCTATTTTTAATCCGGCCGATTTGTTGTATAATTTCTTTGGTAGAAAAGGCAAGCAATTCAGAAAATTGAAGCAGATGAAAGAAAGCGATGAAATCAGGAACTTGCTTCAAAATAAATTTGACCGGGAAACACTTGCCGCCTTGCTTCAGCTTGAAAAAGTTGATATCGACGAAATTTTAACACGTTGCAATTATTCCAAAGAGTTTATCCAAACCGCCAACGACCTTCAAATACTTGACGCGATGAGTTCGTGTTATGAAGAATACAAGGTGCTAAAACGCGATAACTAAACCGGTTTGTCCAGGTGGAGTAAGGCAGCTATTTCACCCACAATCCTGTTGACGCTTTTGTTGTCGGTTAGGATAGTAAAATTCGCTTGATTATAGTAGAACTGCCTTTCAAATAGATGCTTGGCAATAAATTCCGCCAACTCTTCAGTTGTTGAAAAACGTTTTAAGATTGGGCGTTTTTCTATTTCAGATTTCAGCCGGTTGACCAAGGTTCCTATTGAAGTTTTTAAATAAAATGAAACAATTCCTTCTGTTTTTAGAAGCGAAATGTTGTTGTCATAGCAAGGGGTTCCACCACCCAAAGAGATGATTCTTTGTTCGGGCTTGTTTAGCAATTCTATCAAATAATGATGCTCTTTTCTACGAAAATAGATTTCGCCTTTAAGCGAAAATATTTGGTCTATCGAACTGTTTTCACTTTCAACAATAAAATCATCCAAATCGATATAGGGCAAGGAAGTCAATTCTGCAAGCGATTTTCCAATGGCAGATTTGCCACTTCCCATGTATCCGAGTAATACAATTTTTTGATTTTCAGGATAATATATAGACATGATCGGTTGTCGTTTAATGAATTTAAGTAAAACGCTAATTTATGGTAAAATCACCTTGTATAATGAATATATAGGTGCTATATTTGCACCCGCATTTAAGAAAGCATGACTCGTTAGCTCAGCTGGTAGAGCACAACACTTTTAATGTTGGGGTCCTGGGTTCGAGCCCCAGACGGGTCACTTTTTTTATTTTTTAAAAAGTGATTTTACGTTTTTATAAATCTGAAATTTAGTTTTTGACTCGTTAGCTCAGCCGGTAGAGCACAACACTTTTAATGTTGGGGTCCTGGGTTCGAGCCCCAGACGGGTCACTTTTATTTAAAAAATAATAGAAATATTGGTAGTTTTGGAGAATCAAAAAATTTTCTGACTCGTTAGCTCAGCTGGTAGAGCACGACACTCTTAATGTTGGGGTCCTGGGTTCGATCCCCAGACGGGTCACAACAACACAATCGCCCAGGTGCTGAAACTGGTAGACAGGCATGGTTGAGGGCCATGTGTCCGTAAGGATGTGCAAGTTCGATTCTTGTTCTGGGCACAAAATTTTAAAGGATTGCAGGATAGTTTCATTCTACAATCCTTTTTTTGTTAGTTTTGTTTAATTTAAATCAAGATAAATTAAACATGGTTAAGTCAATTTTTAGTATAAAAGACCTTGAAAATCTTAGTGGCATCAAGGCACATACCCTCCGGATTTGGGAAAAAAGGTACAATCTCTTGAAGCCTGATAGGACAGATTCAAACATAAGGTATTACAATCTGACTAATTTACAAAAACTGCTCAACATTACCCATCTCTACCAAAACGGATATAAAATTTCCAAAATAGCAAGGTTCGAGCCTGAAGAAATAGTATCTCATGTAAATTCTTTGTCCGGGCAAAATTTATCTAAAAGCGTTGCCATATCGGATTTTAAAATAGCAATGATTAATTTTGATGTCAATCTTTTTAAAAAAACATATGGTAAACTTGCTGAAAAACATGACTTTACATACATATTTATAAATATATTTATTCCTTTTCTGAGCGAACTCGGATTGCTTTGGCAAATGAATACGGTAAGGCCTACCCATGAACATTTTATAACCGTACAGATAAAACAATTAATTCTTTCTCATGTTCAAAAAGTTCTCGGCGAAAACAATTCTTATTCCGAAAGTGATATATTTATTTTGTACTTACCCGAAAACGAAATACATGATATCGGCATTTCTTATCTTTATTATGAACTGCTTCGGCGAGGGTACAAAGCTATTTATATGGGACAATCTTTGCCTTTGGAATCTTTAAATGATTTCAATCATTGTTTTGAAAAAGTTATTTTTATTTCTTACTTTACGGTCAAACCATCTCCAGCAGAGGTACAAGGATATTTAGATCAGTTTTCAAAAGAAATCAATGCGGAAAACAAACACAAACTTTGGTTACTTGGTAGGCAGGCAAACCAATTTGAAGGTGTATTACCGTCTAATGTTAAAGTTTTTCAGACCATCGTGGAGCTAATTCAAAATATTTAGTTAAACATTTTATTTTTGTTTAAGTTATATATACTTTTGTTAAACAATATATGAAAGAAATTTCCATCTTAGGTTCGGGGTTTTCATCCCTTTCTGCGGCGTGTTATTTGGCCAAGCGTGGCTATGGGGTAACGGTTTACGAAAAAAATGCAACTCCCGGCGGACGTGCCCGTCAATTGTCACAAGAAGGTTTTAAATTTGATATGGGACCAACTTGGTATTGGATGCCGGACGTTTTCGAAAGATTTTTTGCTGATTTCGATAAATTACCATCTGATTATTACGCGTTGATTAAGCTCAATCCGGCATATCAGGTTTATTTTGGTAAAGATGATACGGTGAAAATAGAAGATTCACTTGAAAAAATCATGAAGTCCTTCGAAAGAATAGAAAAAGGTTCTTCTCTCGAATTGTATAAATTCATGAAGATGGCTCAAGAAAATTATGATATTGCCATCAAAAATTTGGTCTATCGACCAGGTGTTTCCCCTTTAGAATTAATTACTTCCCAAACGATTCAGAAGTTGGACCAGTTCGCAAGTACCATCAGCAGAGAAGTCAGAAGGCGTTTTACAAACAGAAAACTAATTCAAATTCTTGAATTCCCTGTCCTATTTTTAGGTGCAAAACCAAGCCAAACTCCGGCGTTTTATAGCTTCATGAATCAAGCTGATTTTGGTTTGGGCACTTTTCATCCTGTAAACGGCATGTACAGTGTGGTGGAAGCCATGGTGAAGCTGGCCGAGAGTTTTGGAGTACGATTTGTTTACAACGCAGCGGTAACTGCTATTCATGTGAAGTCGGACATGGCAACAAGTATAACGGTTAATGGGGAAGACGTGAAAACCGAAATTGTTTTGTCCGGTGCCGATTATCACCATACGGAAACGCTCTTACAACCAAACTATCGAATGTATTCGGAGGATTATTGGAATCGTAAAATATTTGCGCCTTCATCTTTGTTGTTTTATGTAGGTTTTGATAAAAAAATTGAAAATGTTTGTCACCATACCTTGTTTTTTGATGTCGATTTTGACATACACGCCGAAAGTATTTACGACAAACCCAATTGGCCGGAAGAGCCTCTGTTTTATGCAAGTTTTCCGTCTAAAACAGACGAAAGTTTTGCGCCTAAAGGTCAGGAAGCAGCGGTTTTTTTAATACCGTTAGCACCGGGAATTGCTGATTCTGAAAAAATAAGATCAGTATATTTTGAAAAAATATTGAGTAGATTTGAACATTTAACCAACCAAAAAGTGAAAAATCATGTACTTTTTAAGTCTTCGTTTTGTGTGAATGATTTTGTTTCTGAGTATAATTCTTACAAAGGAAATGCCTATGGTTTGGCAAACACACTCTTTCAGACTGCTTTTTTGAGGCCCAAATTAAAAAGTAAAAAGGTGAAGAATTTATATTTTACAGGTCAATTAACCGTCCCGGGGCCGGGTGTTCCGCCTGCATTGATATCCGGTAAATTGGTATCAGAACTGATTCAAAAACATCATAACATAACCATCGAATCTAACTAAAAAAATCATGAAAGCACTCTTCGACCAGGTTTCGTTCTCCTTTAGCTACCAAGTAACTAAAACTTACAGTACCTCTTTTTCAGTAGCTTCCCGTTTGTTGGCTTCAAGTATTCGGCAAGATATTTACAATATCTATGGATTTGTCCGATTGGCTGATGAAATCGTAGATTCTTTTCAGGGTTACCAACAAGAAGATCTTTTTAATGATTTTGAAAACCAACTTTACGATGCCTTAAACAAAAAGGTAAGTTTAAATCCTGTTTTAAATGCATTTCAGCATACCTATCACAAGTACAAACTCGAATTTGAAACCGTCAAGTCTTTCATGCACAGCATGCGATTAGATTTGCGCAAAAGTGTTTACAAAACTCAGCAGGAATATCAAGAATACATTTATGGTTCAGCAGATGTAGTCGGTTTGATGTGCTTGAAAGTATTTGTAAATGGTGATGCGAATAGGTATGACCAGCTAAAGGAGCAAGCGGTCAAGCTTGGTTCGGCATTTCAAAAAGTAAATTTTTTGCGGGATTTAAAAGCCGATCACGACCTACTAAACCGTTCCTATTTTCCGGGAGTCAATCTAGATGAACTGGATGAAAAATCGAAATTAAAACTCATTGAAGAAATCGAAATAGACTTCAAACAAGCATATCAGGGCATCATCAGACTTCCCGTTGAAGCTCGTTTGGGAGTGTACACAGCTTATGTTTACTATCTCAGTCTTTTGAAAAAATTAAAAAAAACTCCTTCTGTCGAAATCAAAAACACGCGAATCCGAGTGCCAAATTATGAAAAGTTTGGTTTGCTTGCACAAAGTTATATGCGATACCGTTTGAATATTTTATAATTTTACAAAAAAATCCTTACAAGATGTTTGCTCTAATCTGGATAGCCGTATTTCTACTTACTTTTTGTCTCATGGAGTTCATGGCTTGGTTTACACACAAGTTCGTTATGCACGGTTTCCTTTGGTCGCTACACAGTGACCATCATCGCAAAGACCACAACTCATGGTTCGAGCGAAACGATGTGTTTTTTATCTTCTACGCTGTTGTAAGTATGACTTTTATTTCCCTTTGGCACTTTGGCTATTTGTGGATGGGCTTGCCTATCGGATTGGGAATTTTCGCGTATGGGCTAACTTACTTTTTGGTTCACGATATTTTTATCCACCAGCGATTCAAATTGTTTAGAAATGCAGACAATTGGTATGCACGAGGAATTCGAAGAGCCCATAAAATTCATCACAAACATTTAGGTAAAGAGCAAGGAGAATGTTTTGGAATGTTGTTTGTACCCTTCAAATATTTTAAAAGCTACTGATTTATTTCAATAAAAAAAACCGATTATGCATCGGTTTTTTAAGTGTACAGTAAACTTTAAAAAAAACGACTATTTTTTCAACGAAGCCATGTCAATGACAAACCGATAGTGTACGTCTCCTTTAATGGTGCGTTCGTAAGCATCGTTGATATAGTCGATATCAATTACTTCCACATCCGAAACAATGTTGTGTTTGGCACAATAATCGAGCATTTCTTGAGTTTCGGCGATGCCTCCAACCAACGAGCCTGCAATCGATTTTCTACCGAAAATCAAGTTGAAAGCATGCACATTACTCGGTTCGGGCGGAACCCCCAAAACAATCATGACACCGTTGGTTTTCAACAATTGTAAATAGTCATTGTAGTCGTGTTTGGCTGAAACAGTGTCGATGATAAAATCAAAACTCCCCGCCATTTTTTTCATGTTTTCCGGATTGGAAGTGAGTTCAAAATGATGTGCCCCCAAGTCATCAGCGTCTTTTTGTTTTTCCGGCGAACGGCTCAGCATGGTTACCTCCGCACCCATCGATGCACCGAGTTTGACGGCCATGTGACCCAATCCTCCCAATCCCACTACAGCTAATTTGTGTCCTTTTTTTACTCCCCAATGACGCAGTGGAGAATAGGTAGTGATTCCTGCACAAAGCAGAGGAGCAACCGCGTGTAGCGGCAATTTGTCTGAAACATGCAAAACAAAATCTTCCCGAACAACAATGTGCGTTGAATAACCACCTTTTGTAATTTCTTTGCCATCGCGTGTCAACGAATTGTAAGTGGCTGTCACACCTTCCAGGCAATATTGTTCATAACCGTTTTTGCAGTTGTCGCAATTTCCGCATGAATCGACAAAACAGCCGACACCAACCGTCTCGCCGACCTTAAACTTGCTTACTTTATTACCGATGCGTGTGACTTTTCCGACAATTTCATGTCCGGGAACAACCGGATAAACTGTACTTCCTCCCCATTCATTTCGAACGGTATGAATATCCGAATGACAGACTCCACAGTAAAGAATTTCTATCTCTACATCTCCTGAATCAGGTTCGTGGCGCTTGATAATCAGGTTGTCTAATTTTGATTCGGCACTCTTGGCACCATATGCTTTTACGTTTTTCATGATACTGTTTTTATTTCATTTAAAGATACAACAATTGAATTGAACCCACAAAAACATCACCGTTAGCAATTCGTTAAAAAACCGCAAATACCAATGTGTTTTCATACCTTTGCAACTGTCTTAAAGTAAAAACATCATGCTATTATTTCTCATAACCATCGCACTATTGGGTCTGGCTTTTGCCGGAATCGCAATCAAAATTTGGGCTAAAAAAGACGGTAAGTTTTCCGGCACCTGTGCCAGCCAAAGCCCCTTTTTGAACAAAGAAGGTGAAGCTTGCGGTTTTTGTGGACGTACTCCCGACCAATACCAAGACTGTGAAGAGAAAACCAAGTAGCTATCTGTTATTAAAAATCGATTGATAATTTTTTATGTTAAAACAAATAGTATGGGCTAATGGGGAAATTGTAAAATGTCAATTATTTTAACGAAAAACAATCTAAATTAATAGAAAAATGAAACCAAAATTTCAGAATTCTTTATTAAGTTTGATACTGTGAAAAATATATTAATCTAATTTAGGACAGCTTTTTCATTCTGAAATCATCGACTGTTTCAGCATGGTCAGGTTCAAAAAAATTATTAATTTTTAAAAACACAAAAAAATGGGATGTTACAATTCAGCCGTCGTCAATGCTCCGGCAGAGAAAGTTTGGGAAACCATCAAAAATTTCCATGATTTGAGTTGGTGTAAAAATGTGGTTCAAAAAGTGGCTGTTGTCGGCAGTAAAAAAGGCAACGAAGTAGGCGCAAAAAGAGTATTGAATGACGCTTTTCACGAGACCTTGTTGTCTATTGACGAAAAAGAAAAAACATTCACATACAGCATCGACAATGGCCCGGCAGTAGTTTCCAAAGACAATGTAGAGGGATATGTTGGCGAGGTTAGGGTTTTTTCGGTTTCCGATAACGATACTGCTTTCGTGTTGTGGACTTCCCGATGGAAATCGGCTAAAGAAGGAGATGTTGCTGCATTCTGCAATCCGGTTTATCACGCGATTTTAAAAGATTTGAAGCTTTATTTTTCTTAAACCCTTTTACACAATCCTTTTTGTTAAAAAAATCACTTGCGTACTTTTTTTTGTATTTTTAGCATAAATAAACCCTTATGCTGGTAAAAGTTTACGGAAGTGCAGTTTTTGGTGTGGAAGCCACCACCATCACCGTAGAAGTGAACGTGGACAAAGGAGTAGGTTATCATTTGGTCGGCTTGCCTGACAACGCGGTCAAAGAAAGCAATTTCCGCATTGCTGCTGCTCTTAAAAACAATGGTTACAACATCCCCGGAAAAAAAATCACCATCAACATGGCTCCCGCTGATTTGCGCAAAGAAGGCTCGGCTTACGACTTGACCTTGGCCATCGGTATTTTGGCTGCTTCCGGGCAAATCAAAAATGAACACATTGAAGATTACCTCATCATGGGTGAACTCTCGCTCGATGGCAGCCTGCAACCCATCCGTGGTGCATTGCCTATCGCTATTAATGCCAAAGAAAAAGGCTTCAAAGGGTTTATCCTTCCGGTACAAAACAAAGACGAAGCCGCCATCGTCAACGGATTGGATGTGTATGGCGTGGAAAATATTTTGGAAGTTATCAATTTTTTTGAAGGCAAATCGGAGCTTCAACCCACCGTTATCGACGTAAAAGAAGCCTTCTATAAAAACCTCGATTACCCGGAACACGACTTTTCGGATGTCCGCGGGCAGGAGTCTATCAAACGCTGCATGGAAATCGCTGCCGCCGGAGGCCACAACATCATCCTTATAGGTCCACCCGGTGCCGGAAAAACAATGTTGGCCAAACGTCTGCCGAGCATACTTCCACCTATGACGTTGGAAGAAGCACTCGAAACCACAAAAATACACTCCGTTGCCGGAAAAGTTAAAGACACCGGGATTTTGACCCAACGCCCATTCAGGAGCCCTCATCACACCATTTCGGACGTGGCTCTCGTAGGTGGCGGGACTTTTCCTCAACCCGGCGAAATCTCTTTGGCACACAACGGCGTGTTGTTTTTAGACGAGCTACCCGAATTCAAACGTGGCGTGTTGGAAGTGATGCGGCAACCGCTCGAAGACCGGGATGTGACCATTTCGAGAGCCAGATTTACGGTGACCTACCCGAGTAGTTTTATGTTGGTCGCCAGTATGAATCCGTCCCCGAGCGGATATTTTAACGAGCCCGGTTCGCCGGTTACTTCGTCTCAAAACGAGATGCAACGCTATATGAGTAAGATTTCTGGCCCGCTGTTAGACCGGATTGACATACACATCGAAGTAACACCTGTTCCCTTTGAAAAATTATCTGAAGACAGGAAAGGAGAGAGCAGTGTTGAGATAAGAAAACGAGTGATTGAAGCCAGAAAGATACAGACTACCCGGTTTGAAACCATCGGAAATGTGCATTACAACGCTCAAATGAGCACCAAGCACATCCGTAAATTTTGCGTATTGGATGAGGTTTCCAAACAGTTGCTCAAAACCGCCATGGAACGATTAAATTTATCGGCCAGAGCCTACGACCGGATTTTAAAAGTAGCCAGAACCATCGCCGATTTGGAACAAACCAATGACATCAGCAGCACACACATTGCAGAGGCTATTCAATACAGAAGCTTAGACAGGGAAGGGTGGTTGGGATAAGATTATTCGCCATCTTCCATCGTGTGATACACATTCTGAACGTCGTCATCCTCTTCCAATTTTTCCAACAACTTTTCGACATCGGCAACTTCACTTTCGGAAAGTTTTTTGGTTATCGTCGGTATCCGCTCAAAGGCAGAGGAGATTATCTCAATCTTTCGATTTTCTAATTCTTTTTGGATAGAACCGTAATTCTCAAAAGTTGCATAGATAAGAATACTTTCCTCCTCCACAAACACTTCTTCAGCGCCAAAATCGATGAGTTCCAATTCCAATTCCTCAGGATCTAACCCGGTTGAAGGTACTTTGAAATGGCATTTGTGTTCAAACATAAACTCGACAGAGCCCGAAGTACCCAAACTTCCACCATATTTATTAAAATAACTACGGATGTTAGCCACCGTTCGGTTGTTGTTGTCGGTTGCCGTTTCTACCAAAACAGCGATTCCGTGTGGCGCATATCCTTCAAATAGGACTTCTTTGTAATTAGCAGAATCTTTTTCGGATGCTTTCTTGATGGCTCTTTCAATATTTTCTTTCGGCATGTTGGCCGCTTTTGCATTTTGAATCGCCGCACGAAGTTTCGCATTCGATTCGGGATGCGGGCCATTTTCCTTGACAGAGATGGCAATGTCTTTTCCAATACGCGTAAAAGTACGGGACATATTTGCCCAACGTTTCATTTTTCTTGCTTTCCTAAATTCAAAAGCTCTTCCCATAGTTAAATAAATTTACAGCCCACAAATTTATAAAAATAGATGTGAATCGTTCTAACCATTTTTAAAGCATTTTATTATTAATTTCTGACTCAAATCTTTTGAGATTTTTTCAATAGTCAAAACTTTTTTCTTACTTCGCAAAAAAGTAAAAAAGATGACACTTTTTGTGGACATGGATGAGGTAATCGCAGACACCTATGGAGCACATATTGACCGATACAACAAAGACTATCAAGAAAACCTCACCAGAGAGTTTTGCATGGGACACGAAGTATGGCAGTGTGTACCCGAAAATCGCCAACAAAGCATCCAAAATCACCCAACACTCGAAGGTTTTTTCAGCGCGCTAAAACCCATGAAAGACAGTCAATCCGTCATGAAAGAACTCTCGTTGAAGTATGAAGTTTATATCGCATCGGCGGCTATGGAACACCCTAAGTCTTTGATTGAAAAATACCAATGGATAGATGAACACTTTCCCTTTATACATTGGAAAAAACGCATTCTTTGCGGGGATAAACACATTCTATCAGGCGACATCTTGATTGACGATCGAGTCTTCAATTTAGAACCTTTTCAAGGACGATCGCTGATGTTTACATCACCGCACAACATTCACGAAGAAGGCTTCGAACGCGTCAACAATTGGATGGAAATTGCCGAGAAACTGTTGTAGATTTTCGAATCATTTAAAAACATAAACCTTCTATCAGAAAAACCAGAGTTTTACCGCCATGACGACAATCATGGCCACGAGAAAAATCCGCACCACACCATCGCCTTTTTGAACAGACCAACGGCTTGAAAACCAAGCTCCGCCGGCATTCCCTATCGCTAAAAGCACCCCGTACTTCCAATTTACAACACCATTGATAATAAAAACTGTCAACGCACCCACGGTCAAAATCAAAATGACGATACTCTTGGCCGCGTTCGTCTTTACCAATGAAAACCGATTGATAAAATTAAGTGCCAATATGATAAGTATTCCCGCCCCGGCTTGCAAGAATCCGGCATAAATACCAATAATAAAAAACACCAAAATACTCATCCACAAAGCAAGCCCGCTTGTCCTTTCTTGGATGATTTCTACGCTTATTTTTGGTTTGTAAATCAATAAGAAAACAATCAGCACCATGATGACTGCAAGCGTCCTGTTAAAAATAAGTTCAGGGATGTCAACCGCCAATTGTGCCCCGATGACTGCGCCAATCAATGCTGCAAATCCAACGTAGAGGCTAAAGGGGAATGTGTTAACTTGTTTACTTTTAAACCCGGCGGCAGAAAAAACAGTTTGTACCAAAATTGCCACCCGGTTGGTCCCATTTGCCACATTGGGCGGAAGCCCCATAAAAATTAAAACCGGTAGAATTACCAGTGAAGCCCCGCCTGCAATCGTGTTGATAAATCCCGCAAAAACACCTATCAGCAAGAGAATCACCGGATAAAGCAAATCATTCATTCCTAAAAATTTGGACAAAGGTAATAAAACCATTTACGAAAAGATTGAAGATCAAAAATCAAAACAAATCGTTTGAAAAAAATCTTTAAAATTTATTCCCATTAAATCAAATTTCATCATTATATTTGCAACCGCTAAAAAAAACGAGTTAACTACGTTTTTTGAAACCGCACCGGGAACACTTATTTTTGAGGACTTCCATGGAGAAATGGCAGAGCGGTCGAATGCGGCGGTCTTGAAAACCGTTGAGGGTCACACCTCCGGGGGTTCGAATCCCTCTTTCTCCGCAGATAGAAACCCATGACGAAAGTTGTGGGTTTTGTTTTTCACAAAGCAACCTAAACAACCTGCTTGGCCATGTCAAAACTGAAAGCTACCAGTCTTTCATGAAATCCAAAAAGCTGATGAAAATCCAAAAACAGTTTTAATGTGAAAGTTGGCCAATTTTACCAAAAAGAATCTGTTTTCAAACCACTCACTCCAAGGCAAAAGCCATAATCACATTACCTTTGGGCGTCCCCAATTTTTCACCACCGCAAGCCAAGACAATGTATTGCTTACCGTCTATCATATAGGTGGAAGGAGTGGCGAAAGAGGCTGCTGGCAGTTGATATTCCCAAAGCAATGCACCAGTATGCTTGTTGAAAATTCGCAGAAAACCGTCTTTGGTCGCCGCAATGATAAGCAGTCCGCTTTTGGTCACCACCGGGCCGCCGTAGTTTTCACTTCCCGTTTGCGGATATCCTTTTGCTTTCAGCCAAGGGGTGTCACCAAATGGAATAGACCAGAGATAAGTACCCGAATTGAGGTCAATGGCATGTAACGATCCCCAAGGCGGACTGATGGCAGGAAGCCCGTTGCTGTCTAAGAATTTTTGGTAACCTTTGTGCGTAAAAGGTATTGCCAAAGTATCCATTTTGATTTTTTCAGTGATAATTTCTTGCTTTTCATCTTTAAAAACATAACTGAGAATGGCGTTTTTTTCTTCCAATGAAAGTTGAGAAAATCCTACCATCATACCTTTTCCGTTGTTCACAATGTTCAATGCTTCTGATTTTTTCAATCGGGTGGCAATATTAGCCAAAGAAGGATAACCACTTACCGGATTCCCGCTCAGGTCGCTTTGATGACAAGCTGCACAATGCGTTTGGTATCCTTTTTCTCCCAATGAAGAAAGTGATTCCGATTCCTTGACCTTCTCCATTTGAAGAAACCAAGCCATCTCATTCGCATTTACGTACAAAATCCCATCATCCGGATCGGCAGCCGCTCCGCCCCACTCCGCGCCACCGTCATAACCCGGAAGCAAAAGCACCGATTCCAAACCTGGCGGCGCAAAAATGCTTCGGTTTGTTTTTTTGAAAGTTTCCAACAATTCTGCCTTGTTTTCGGCATACGGACTCAAATCGGATTCTGTCAATTCATCAGACTGACGGGCAAAGGGCTGGGGTTTTACCGGAAAAGGTTGTGTTTGCCATGTTATTTCTCCCGGGAGTGTGGATTTGGGAACTTTCCGCTCCACAATTTCAAAAAGAGGTTTGCCTGTTTCTCTGTCAAAAACAAATACAAAACCCTGTTTGGTTATTTGTGCAACTGCTTTTATTTTCTTCCCCTGATGCGACACCGTAATCAAATTGGGCGATGCCGGCAAATCCCGATCCCAAATGTCGTGATGGGTGAATTGGAAGTGCCATTTTAATTTCCCTGTATTTGCATCTAATGCAACTAAACTGTTTGCATACAAAAGGCTTCCCGGACGTTGCCCACCATAAAAATCAGGTGCAGCCGAACCCAGCGGGACAAACAATGTACCCGAAAGGGTATCAACCGCCATCCCCGCCCAGTTGTTGACTGCTCCAACTCCGCTATTGTTCAAATAGGCTTTTTTGTTTCCCCAGCTTTCGTAGCCCGCTTCGCCCGGATGCGGAATGGTGTGAAAAGTCCAGACCAATTTTCCCGAAACCACATCGAAAGCACGAACATCGCCGGGCGCAGCATCTAAACCTTCAGACACCCGAACTGGCATGACGATGAGGTTTTTGTAGATGGTTCCGGGTGTGGTGGAGGAAACGAACTTGTTTTGTGCCACCTCCGGAAGTCCCGTATGCAAGTCTAATTTTCCCTGATCGCCAAAACTTAATATAAGCTTACCGGTCAAGGCATTCAAGGCGTAAAGATATGTTCCGGAAACAAAAAAGATGCGTTTTTCTATTCCGTCTGTCCAGTACGCTACCCCTCGGCTGGTGCCGTACCAAACCTTGAGTGGGTCGCCAAACCTCCACAGTTCTTCGCCAGTAACGGCATCTAAGGCAAACGCTTGAAGCGAGGGAGAAACGCCATAGAGTGTTTTGTCTTTGATGAGTGGGTTCATCTGCATCTGGCCGCTGTCTGGAAGCTGGTGTGTCCACGCAACCCGAAGTTTTTTGACATTGTCGAGATTGATTTGCGTCAGTTCTGAATAATGGTTTCGATCTGGGCCTCCCAAATAATCAGCCCAATCTTGGCTTTTTATAGTTGGCTGGTTGTTTTTATTTTGACAGGCATTTAACCCTGCTATCAAAAAAATAATAAGACATATTTTTTGGGTTTTCAAAATGGTAGGTATTGGTTAGTAAAATTCATTTTTCTTCCATTTACGTTTTGGAATCAATAGCGTCTTAAACAATTAAAAATTTATATTTAAAACACATTCAATCAAATTAACTATGCCAAAAATGTAAATTAATTCTTTATGATTGTAGTTTTTAGTCAATAGCTGAGGCGGTCTCTATTTGGTAAATTAGACGTTTCTACATGATTCTAGAAAATTTTACGACACCAAAACTTTCCTTATCCCTTCAACAAACTCCGCTTGCTCTCCCAAAAACACAACCTCAACCGGCAAATAACAACAGTTCGCCCGGATGTTGTTTCCGAGGCGCACGAAGTCTTTCTCGGTAGTTAAGACAAAGGGCTTCTGGTTGATATTGTTTATTTCGGCTTCCGTAAAATCGTGATGATCTGAAAATTTAAAATGCTCAAATTCTATGCTTTGGCTTTTCAGAAAATCAACTAACGGCTGAGGGTTGGCAATTCCGGTAACCAAACAAATCTTTTGGTTTACAAGCGATTTTAAGGGAATTCTTCCATGATTGTTTACCACTTCTGAACCGTAAGAAATCGCAGTAAAAAAAAGTTTTTGATGTGGCAAAGGATTTACTTTTCGTTCAATCGATTTTTTCTCCGTTTCCGAAAGCTGTACCGGGCATTTGGTCACCACGATTACATCTGCTCGTGTGGCTCCCCTACCCGACTCGCGCAGATTACCGGCAGGTAGCAGAAAATCGTCGTTAAAAATATCACCATAAGCTGTGAGCAGCACGGTAAATTCGGGTTTCACATACCTGTGTTGAAAGGCATCATCCAAAATGATGCAATCGAGTGTGGGATTGTGCCCCAAAAGTTTGGCAATCCCTTTCCGCCTGTTTACATCGACAGCCACATCAACCGCGGAAAATTTTTTGTAGATTTGGTAAGGCTCATCACCCAATTGCCGTGCGTCTGAGTTGTCTCCCGCCAAAAAAAAACCTTTTGATTTCCGCCCATATCCGCGGCTTAATACTGCCAGCCTATAATTTGCTTGAAAGTTCATAAGTAAAAACTCTACCATCGGCGTTTTCCCCGTTCCGCCCACATTCAGGTTGCCGATGACAATCACGGGTACGGAAAACTTTTCGGAAGGTAGCCAGCCTATGTCAAAAAACACATTACGAAAAGTGCTTATCAGATAATAAATACCGGAAAAGGGCAATAAAAATTTTCTAATCCATCTCATGTCACGAAATTAATATATTTTTGAAGTTAGAAACATTTTTCCGTCTCTAAATTAAATTTAAACAATGAAGTTGCACGAGGCCATCCGTTTATTGGAAGATTGGGCTCCTAATGCCTACGCGGAAAGTTTTGACAATACGGGACTTTTGGTTGGTGACCCAAACGAAACACTCAAGTCTATATTGGTTTGCCACGACACCCTTGATGAGGTGGTGGATGAAGCCGTCCAAAACAACTGCAACCTGATTGTGAGTTACCATCCAATCCTGTTTGAAGGAATCAAAAAAATAACCGGAAAGACATACGTCGAACGAGCCGTTATCAAAGCCATACAAAACAAGATTGCTATTTATGCCCTGCATACTGCCTTAGACAATCAACCACACGGGACTAACAAAGTTCTGAGTGAAGCGATTGGTTTGGAAAATTCAAAAATTTTGATTCCACAGTCTTCCGGTATTCTAAAACTGCTAACGTATGTTCCTAAAAACCAAGCAGAAAGCTTAAAAGAATCGTTGTTTGCATCCGGCGCAGGAAATATCGGAAACTATGATCAATGTAGTTTTTCGCTTGAAGGGAAAGGTACTTTCCGGGCAAATGAAAACGCCCATCCGACGATTGGTGAAAAAGGCAAAAGACATACGGAGGAAGAGATTCAACTCGGTGTAATTTTCCCAAATCACTTGAAAGAAAATATCCTACATGCATTGTTTGCAAACCATCCTTACGAAGAGGTTGCTTATGAACTTTATCAGACGCTGAACACCCGCCGGGACATCGGGATTGGCATGATTGGCCGTTTGCCAAAACCCATGAGTGGACAAGCTTTTTTAGAACATCTAAAAGAAAAATTAAATCTGCAAATAGTCCGTCATTCCGGTTTGTTGAAAAAAGACATCCAAAATGTAGCCGTTTTGGCCGGTTCGGGTGCTTTTTCTATCGGTCAAGCAATCGCACAAGGTGCAGATGCCTTGGTCACCGGCGACCTAAAATACCATCAATTTTACGAATCTGAAGGAACTATTTTGCTCGCAGACGTGGGACATTTTGAGAGTGAACAGTTTACAAAAAATTTAATTCATGATTATCTTGTAAAAAAAATCCCTAATTTTGCAGTCGTTTTATCGAAGCTGAATACAAACCCTATCCATTATACCTAAAGCTATGGCAAACAAGATTGAAGCTACCGTCGAAGAGAAACTAAGAGCATTGTACGATTTGCAATTAATAGATTCCAGAATTGACGAAATTAGAAGCATGAGAGGCGAATTGCCACTCGAAGTGGAGGATCTTGAAGATGATATTGCAGGTTTTACGGTTCGATTCCAAAAATTGACTACTGAATTAGAAACCATAGAGAGAGATATTAAGACCAAGAAAAATGCGATTGAAGAGTCTAAAACCTTGATTAAAAAATATACCGATCAACAAAAAAATGTTCGCAACAATCGCGAATTCAATTCCATTTCAAAGGAGATGGAGTTTCAAGAACTCGAAATCCAATTGGCTGAAAAACATATAAGAGAATACAATGCGCAAACAATATTTAAGAAAGACCAAATTGTTGGAATTTCAGAAAAGATTGAAGAGCGAACGCAACACCTGAATCATAAAAAAAGTGAACTCGATGCGATCATGGCTGAAACCGAAAAAGAAGAAAAATCGCTTTTGGAAAAATCAAAAGAGTTTGAAGCGAAAATCGAAGATCGTTTGCTGATGGCTTACAAACGCATCCGCACCAATGTGAAAAACGGTCAGGCAATCGTTTCGATTGACCGCGGTGCATCGGGCGGATCTTACTTTACCATTCCGCCTCAAGTGCAAATGGAAATTGCCTCACGCAAAAAAATCATTTCAGACGAACACAGCGGACGAATCTTAATCGACCATGAATTGGCAAACGAAGAGAAAGAAAAAATAGACCAACTCGTCGCTATATTTAGCAAATCATAACAATAAAAAGAGCGTCCCGAACGCTCTTTTTTTCACTTAAACACCAAAGCTTTGTTCGGATAATCGGTGATGATACCATCCACTTTCCAATCAAGTGCTTTTTTTATATCTTCTTCTTCGTTGAGTGTCCAAGGAATGACCAAAATCCCTTTTTGGTGCAAAAACTCGATTTCTTTTGGGTTTAACAAACTGAAATCCGGGCTGTATATGGCGGGTAAAAAACTTAGTTTTTCCAAATGTTCTTTTGCGGAGCCTTGATCCTCCACCAAGGCAGCAAGCCGCACCTTCGGATATTTTTTGTGCCAATATTCGAGCACCCTGAAATCAAAACTTTGGATGGTCAACAGTGAAACCGGAATATTTTTTACCTGTTCATATACCAAATCTGAAAATACATCAATGGCAGGATGCCAAACTGAATCGCCTTCCAACGTACTTTTGATTTCGATATTAAAAGCAACGGAAGGCAAATTGTTTTTAGCTGCATAAGCTTCTGCAAAAGCAATCACATCAGATAGCAAAGGTTTGTGAACCTTCATTTTTTTCTGTACCGGAAAACGCGGATGTGGGATACTTCCACAGTCGTACTGTTGTGTTTCCGCGTAAGTCATTTGGTAAATCAAATGATTTTGCTCCTCTGATTCGGGAATTCGCTCCCCGTTTGCATCCGCACAAAACTCAGTATTAAACCACGGGTCGTGCGACACCAAAACTTGAAGATCCTTGGTAATCAACACATCCATTTCTAAGGTGTTGACACCTAATTGCAATGCTTTTTCAAACGCGGGGATGGTGTTTTCAGGCATCAGCCCGCGTGCGCCACGATGGCCTTGCAGGTCGAATTTGCCGGGATGAGAACAACTGTTTGACATGATCAATAGGATTAAAATCGGTGTGATCCGAATTGTTTTTGAATTTAACATTTGTACTTTGAATAAAGTTCGTCTGCTAAAATTAATTCATTTTTTTAAAATGAATGTACCGTTACCGTTAAACTTTGTTGCGATTTTTAAGCGAGAAGGATGCCAAAAGCGAAATTAAGGTGAAACCCAACAGGGCAATCATACTGATTTTCAGGTCGTAAGTTTTAGCTAAAAAGCCCAACAAAACCGGGCCGATTAAGAATCCGAAAAATCCCGAACCGGCTATGAGTGAAATACCTTGCGAAGCCTCTACATTCGGCACTTTACCGCCAATGCGGAAAAGCTCGGGAACAATGACCGAAAATCCCAACCCGACTATTCCAAAACCAATAATGGCCACAATCGGGTGAACCAACAAGACCAATCCGAAACCAAGAATACCGATTACACTTCCAAAAGAAATTAACCGTTTTGAACCGTATTTTTTGCTGACGCCGTCACCCAAAAACCGGCCAAAGGCCATGGCAAAAGAAAAAGCAGTATAACCAAAACCAATTAAGCTATTTTCGGCCAAAGAAATCTTCTCTAAGTACAAAGCGCTCCAATCGACGATGGCTCCCTCCGATGCCATGATAAAAAACCCGATTAAAATAATCACGGAAAGTGGCTTTAAATAGTTGAAATTGAAACTATTTTTTTCTACTTCATTTGAAGATATAGGGTAATAATTCGACACAAAAAACAAGTTAAAGACAATCATAATCAAGATGACGACCAACATGTGATACAGTGGATTCTCGACCATCGGCATAAAGAGTGAACCGATACCGGCACTGATCATCCCGCCCAAACTAAAAAATCCGTGGTTGGCAGACATGATGTGTATCCCGTCTGTCTTTTCAATTTCGGTAACCACGGTATTCATCGAAATGTCAGCGAGCCCGGAAGTAATCCCAATCATAAACAAACTTGCACAAAGCCAGAAATAATCGGTTGCCAAAAACGGCAACGAAAACGAAAGGATGAGCATAAAAATAGACAGTGCCATCGAGCGGCCGGCGTGTATTTTTTTTATAATTTTATGTGCAAAAATCAACATCAAAAAAGTGCCAATTCCCAAAAAAAGCACAGCAAAACCGAGTTGGCCTTCATCAATGGCAAACTTTTTTTTGATGGCCGGAATGTAAATTGCCCAAGTTCCGAAAAGAATATTCAAGGTGAGAAAGCACATCGAAATGGAGACATATTTTCGGTTGGAAAAAATGAGTTGAAGCGTTTTGATCATTTTGTATTTTTAAATTTGACAACTATTTAAATTTGCAACTTGCGTTAGGGATAGCAGTGGAAATCCTTTTTTTGGCTTTCTGACAAAAAAAGATTGAAACGGATAGCCCGACCCCGACAAGGCTATGAAATAGGCTTCGTCGGGGAAACGCCCAAATCAAACATTGTATTTTTAGTCTTATACGTATTTAATTTTTTATCCTATCTCTTTTACAGCCGCTCTAAAAATTTCACCAAAACGAAACATTTGCTCAAATGAACAATAGAAAGGTGTGGGTGCTAAGCGGATTACGCCGGGTTCGCGCCAATCGGTTACGACCCCGTTTTGGGATAGATATGCAAAAACTTTTCGTCCGTTTTTTTTGATGAGCAACGACAATTGGCATCCGCGTTCTTCAGGTGTAATAAGTTCAAAAAAGGTTTGATAATCATGAGTTTGCTTTAAAATAAATTCTAAATATGCCGTCAGGTTTTTACTTTTTTCAATCAAGGCATCCATACCTGCTTTTTCAAATAGTTGGAGCGATGCCAGATAGGGAGCCAAACTTAAAATAGACGCGTTGCTGAGTTGCCAAGCATCGGCATTGGGCATGGGGATGAACTCAGGTTCCATCAGAAAACGGGTTGGTTTGTCGTGACCCCACCAGCCTTCAAAGCGTGAAATATCTTTCTTGCCCAAATACTTTTGATGGACAAACACGCCCGAAGCGTTGCCCGGTCCGCTGTTCATGTATTTGTAACTGCACCAAGCCGCAAAATCCACTCCCCAATCGTGCAAGTTGAGTTTGATGTTTCCGGCGGCGTGTGCCAAATCCCAACCCACGAATGCACCTGCCTTGTGACCGGCTTCGGTGATGGTTTTCATGTCAAAAACTTGCCCGTTGTAGTAGTTGACACCGCCAATAAATACCAGCGCGAGTTCGTTTTTGTGTGTTTCGATGGTTTGCAAAATGTCTTCCGTCCGCCAAAATGTTTCCCCCGCTCTTTTTTTGACTTCAATCAGGGCTTCTTTGGGGTCAAAACCGTGAAAACGAAACTGGCTGTTGAGCATGTATTGATCGGAAGGGAAGGCTTTTTCCTCACAGATAATTTTGAAGCGTTGCACAGTCGGTTTGTAAAAAGAAACCATCAACAGATGAAGGTTTACGGTAAGCGTATTCATAACGGTAATCTCTTCTGGTAGCGCACCGACGATTTTTGCCACAGGCGATGCCAATCGTTCGTGGTAGCTCCACCAAGGATTTTCGGTATGAAAATGGCCATCCACCGCGTAATCTGCCCATGTTTGCATGACTTCGTTGACGTAGTCTTGAGCGATTTTGGGTTGAAGCCCGAGTGAATTTCCGGTGAAATAAATCACGGGCTGTCCTTTGTGTTTGGGAAATAAAAATTGTTGCTGATAGCAGTTAAGTTCGTCGGATTGGTCGCATTGTTGGGCAAAAGCCAAGGTGTTTTCAAAAGTGTCCATCATAACTAATTAGGCTTATTCTAACCTCTCCAAAGATGAGATGCGGTATTTTAAACTGTATATTACTTGGTTAATGGTTCTGCATACAAGTCAAACTCAGTCGCATCGGTGATGCGCAATTCGACAAAATCGCCAATCTTGACATAGTGAAGGGTGGCATCTACCAGCACTTCATTGTCCACATCGGGTGAATCAAACTCGGTTCGGCCGACAAAAAATCCACCTTCTTTCCGGTCAATGATGCAACGAAATACCTGCCCAATTTTTTCTTGATTGAGGTCCCACGAAATCTGCGATTGCACTTCCATGATTTCATTTGCACGCTGTTGTTTGGTTTCTTCCGGCACATCGTCTTCCAACAAATAAGCGTGGGTGTTTTCTTCATGTGAATAGGTAAAACAGCCCAGGCGTTCAAACCGCATGGCTTTCACCCAGCTTTTCAACAGCTCAAAATCGGCTTCGGTTTCGCCCGGATAACCGACAATCAAGGTTGTTCTGATGGCCATGCCGGGAACTTTCTCCCGAAAGGTTTTGATTAATTGGGTGGTTTTTTCTTGCGTGGTGCCGCGCCGCATCGACTTGAGGACACTGTCGGCAATGTGTTGAAGCGGAATGTCGATGTAGTTGCAAATCTTGGGTTCGGCCTTCATCACGTCCAGCACATCTAAGGGAAAACCGGTTGGGAAAGCGTAATGCAGGCGTATCCATTCGATGCCATCCACCTTGGCTAAGGCTGTGATAAGTTCCGCGAGATTTCGTTTTTTATACAAATCCAAACCGTAGTAGGTCAAATCTTGCGCTATCAAAATCAGTTCTTTAACACCATTTTTAGCAAGCGTTTCCGCTTCTTTCAGCAATTTTTCGATGGGTTGCGACACGTGTTTGCCACGCATCAGCGGAATGGCGCAAAAACTGCACGGCCGGTCGCAACCCTCAGCAATTTTGAGATAAGCATAATTCTTGGGTGTGGTTGTCAAGCGCTCGCCGATGAGTTCGTGTTTATAATCCGCACCTAACGCATTGAGTAGATTGGGCAAATCGGTGGTTCCGAAATAGGCATCTACGTTCGGTATTTCTTTCTGAAGATCGGGTTTGTATCGTTCGCTCAAACAGCCCGTTACAAAAACTTTGTCGATCGTCCCGGCTTCTTTTTGAGATACATATTCGAGGATGGTGTTAATCGATTCTTCTTTGGCGTTGTTGATAAATCCGCAGGTGTTGATGACCACGATATTGCCTTCTCCTTCATGAACCACATCTTTTCCACTGGCTTTGAGCTGCCCCATCAGTACTTCCGAATCATATACATTTTTGGAACAACCCAAGGTGACTACATTGATTCTGTTCTTTTTCAGGGATTTGGTTCGCATAGTTGATTTTTGTAAAACGATGCAAAGATAGTTGTTTCTATAAGGTGACGCACAAGCCGATTTGCGTAAAACGGTTGATTTTTGTCAAAAAATTGAAGCTTGAAGCTGATTTTTTAGGCTACATTTGCCGTCAATTAAATCCGGAAGAAAAGGTATGGAAGAATTTTTAGGCATCGCAACAACTGAATGGGTCGGGTACATTGCGTCGGTTGGCGTGTTAATTTCTTTTTTAATGCGCAACATACGAACTTTGCGCATCGTGAATAGTTTTGGTTGCGGAGCTTTTATTGCCTATGGGGTTTTGTTGGATTCGATACCGGTGATTGCCACCAATACCATCATCGTAGGGATTAATTTGTACTATCTTTTTGTGAAGAAGCAGTAGGGCTTTCTACTCTAATTCTACTATATTTTCAAATTGAAAGATTTTTATTTTAGTGATTTTAAGTTAAGATTAGTAAAAATTCGGGGTTAGTTGATGCTGTTTTTTAATCAAAATCGCAGAGGGCGCATCTGTCTTAGTTGGTAAAGAACAAATTCTATTTGGTGTAAGATCTGCTTCATTTTTAATGAGTTTTAAGTGAGAGAAATACATAGTAGATTTATCGATAAAAAATAAGGTAAACCTGTTTTTTTAAGTTAACTTTATGTCAATTAATCAAATATTAAAAACTCCATTTTAATTCAATTTCTCAGTAAAAGTTTTTCCTAACAATGATTTTACGTACAGTGAGTTTAATGGTCACTCTTTTTCTGTGTCCTGTTTTACCGGAAATCGGGATATATCAAAATAGACAAAATGATTTGTTTTTGATATAATAATCTTTCAGGTTTTTTATTCAAACTAACATTGTTTTGTTATTCCAAACTCAGATTTTTATTTCCCAAATACCCGAAAAGCATTTCCTAAATTTTCGACAATGTCTGAAGCGATGAGTGAAGCTTCGCTTTGGCAATCGGCAACCGCCAAATCGCCCGCCAAACCGTGCAGATAAACGCCTAAGATAGCCGCCTCATTTGTCGCATAACCTTGTGCCAAAAATCCCGTGATGATACCAGACAGCACGTCGCCGCTGCCCGCGGAGGCCATGCCCGGGTTTCCGGTGGAATTAATCCAAATATCATCCTGCGTAACAATCAACGTGTGTGCGCCTTTAATCAAAACAACCAACTGATGCCGGCGGGCAAAATCTTGCGTTTTTTCAATCTTTTCAAAATCATCTTTCCAAGTACCAATCAACCGTTCGAGTTCTTTTGGATGCGGTGTGAGGACACTTTGAGGCGGCAAGAGCGAAAGCCATGCTGTTTTTTGAGATAAGATATTCAATGCATCCGCATCCAAAAGCAAGGGTGATCTATTTTTCAACAAAAAACGGTGCAATGCCCTGCCGGTTTTCGGATGTTGCCCCATGCCCATCCCGATGCCGACAGCCGTAAATTTTTTTGGGATTTTAATGTCTTCCAGTTGTTTGTCTGCTTCATCGTCTATCACCATAATTTCGGGTAAGGCTGATTGGAAAGGAAGGTAACCGCAACGCGGGACAAAAACGCTCACCAAACCCGCGCCACTGCGCAAACACGCCTTCGCTGACAAAAGCATCGCACCAATTTTTCCGTAACTCCCGCCAACCAACAAAGCATGGCCAAACGTGCCTTTGTGAGAAAATCTCGCTCTAGGTTTTAGCATGGCTGCCATTATTTTTTCATCTAATAAAAACTGTTGACAATCGATGCCCTCCAAATCTTCGGGGTTGCTTTGCAAGGACATCAAATGCCAATCTCCTGTAAAAGTTGACGTTTGCGGCAAGAA
Source organism: Flavobacteriales bacterium CG_4_9_14_3_um_filter_40_17 (assembly GCA_002790195.1). Classification (GTDB taxonomy): domain Bacteria; phylum Bacteroidota; class Bacteroidia; order Flavobacteriales; family Flavobacteriaceae; genus UM-FILTER-40-17. Next base: position 14,956 of record PFUR01000007.1, on the reverse strand, counting down.
AAAAACCAATTTTGGAAACTCGAAAGTGAGCGTGTGCCTCGCCTTTATCACAGTCTCCTCAGTTGCAGGAATTTTGTCGAGATAAAGCCCCGACGGCACATCGATAGAGATAATTTCTAAGTTGCTTTCGTTCAAATACGCAAACAAACATTGCACCCATTTTTCGGGCGGACGGTTCAGCCCATAGCCGAAAACAGCGTCTATGACAACAGCTGAAGAATCTATTTTTGGAAAATCTTTTTCGGACTGAATAGGAAATACCTTTTCACCGGATTGCGTCCATTCGTCTCTATAAAACAAAAAATCAGCAGAAGGCTGATTCGAAAAAAGCAATTCAAAAACTTTAATTTCTAAACCATTTTCTCTCAACAACGACGCGATTGCCATCCCGTCACCTCCGTTGTTGCCAACTCCGCAGAAGATATAAATCGATCGGCAGCCTTCGCTGAGGTGATTAATCAACCACCGAAAACACGAATTAGCCGCGCGCCCCATCAATTCGACAGAGGTTATTTTTTGATTTAACATTATATTTTTATCAGCAACACGCAGTTGCTCAGCATTCAAAATTTTCATATCTCAAAGAAATTCATGCATAATTGAAGATTTAATAAAAATTTCAAGCAACTTTTTTAGAATGTATAAATATAATACTTTTGTCACACTTAAAAACAGGTGATGAAAACCGTTTCTACATTCGGAATTTACAAGCAAAACATGCGCTTCGGTGCTATGTCCATTGTTGCTATCATCACCATTACCCCTTATGGGGTATAAAAAACACATATCATCCGCTTACCCTATTTTTTTAAAAAAAGTTTTTTTTGCATTTCTTATATCCACAGATAATCCATGAAAGTATTAAAATTTGGAGGTAGTTCGCTCAAAGATGCGGACATCTTAAAAAATTTGTTTGACATCGTCCTCAAAGAATCGGAAAATAGCCGTTTGGCCGTAGTTGTATCTGCCAGCGGAAAAACCACAGACCGGTTGATTAAAGCTGCCGAATTGGCTTATGACAAAAACGAATCCTTCCGCGATGAAATCAGCGCACTCGAAAACCACCATGTGCAATTGGCTAAAAAGGTAGTGTCTATCATCCGCCAAAGCCATGTGTTGAGCCAAATCAAAAAACTATTTAATGATCTCGAAAATATATTAGAGGGCATTTATCTCATCAATGATTTATCGCCCAAATCGTTGGACAAAATTGTAAGTTTTGGCGAATTGCTCAGTTCGACAATCGTGGCGGAAGCTTTGTCCGAAAGTTTGCCTGATACTATACGCAAAGACAGCCGGGAATTGATTGTAACCAACAACCAGTTTACGCAAGCAGTGGTCAATTTCGAACAAACCAACGCAAACATCAAAACCTATTTTGATCAAACCAAAAACCGTGTTACCATCCTGCCGGGTTTCATCGCGGCTACAACCAAAGGTGAAACTACCACCTTGGGGCGCGGTGGGTCAGATTATACGGCAGCCATCATTGCCGCCGCATACCAAGCCGATGTGTTGGAAATCTGGACTGATGTGAGTGGCATGTTTACCGCCAATCCGGCTTTGGTCAAACAGGCCTACCCGATACCTGAAATTTCGTATCAAGAAGCCCTCGAATTGTCTCACTTCGGGGCGAAAGTGCTCTATCCGCCAACTGTGCAACCGGTTTTACAGAAAAAAATTCCGATAGCCATCAAAAACACCTACGCACCCGAAGAAACCGGAACGCTGATTCACAAAAATGCCAATGACTTATTTAAGCCTGTCAGAGGCATCAGCCACGTCGATAAAATCGCTTTGTTGACCTTGGAGGGAAGTGGAATGGTAGGAATCCCGGGGTTTTCAAAGCGATTGTTTGAAACTTTATTTCAAGAAAAAATCAATGTGATATTTATCACACAAGCCTCTTCCGAACATTCCATCTGTTTAGGCATCAACGAATCGGACGCGCACCGTGCCAAAGATGCGGTGGATGAAGCTTTCGTTTATGAACGTTCGCTCCATAAAATCGAACCGCTCAAATTGGAAAAAAACCTTTCCATTTTGGCATTGGTAGGCGACCGCATGAAAAACCACCAAGGCATCAGTGGGAAAATGTTCAGCGCGTTGGGGCAAAACAATGTCAACATCCGCGCCATCGCACAGGGTGCTTCCGAGAATAATATTTCAGCCGTGATTGACAACAGAGACGTGGTGAAAGCACTCAATACTTTGCATGAAACTTTTTTCGAAACTCAGATTGTTCAGTTGAACCTGTTTATCTGCGGCGTGGGAAATGTAGGCTCCAAACTGCTTCATCAAATTGAAAAACAACGTCAATACTTAATCGATAACCTACACCTCAACATACAAGTGGCCGGCATGTCCAACTCCAAAAAAATGGTCTTTGACAAAGAAGGAATTGCTTTGGACAAATGGAAAGAAGTGTTGGCGAAAGGAGAAGATTCAAGTCCGAAAGCATTTTATGAAAACGTCAAAAAAATCAATCTTCGAAACAGCGTTTTTGTCGATAACACCGCCAGCGAAGTGATTGCCGATATGTACAGTTATTATTTAAAAAACAGCATTGGCGTGGTCACCTGCAACAAGGTCGCCAGTTCATCTAAGTTAGAAAACTACCGCGAACTCAAACGATTGTCCAGGAAATACAACGCACCCTTTTTGTTTGAAACCAATGTAGGTGCGGGTTTGCCGGTCATCAACACGCTCAACAACCTTGTGGCATCGGGCGATCAGATACGTTCCATCCAGGCAATTCTTTCCGGAAGCCTAAATTTCGTATTCAACAACTTCACTCCCGGGAAGTCCTTTACCGAAGTTGTTCGCCGGGCGCAAGCGGAAGGTTACACCGAACCCGACCCGAAAATCGACTTAAGCGGTGTGGATGTGTTGCGGAAAATACTCATTTTGGCCAGAGAAAGCAGCTATGCAATCGAAACAGAAGATGTAGAAAACGTGTCGTTTTTGCCCGAAGAAGTGCTCAAAACCAACAACGTGGCTGATTTTTACAAAGCCTTGGAAAAAAACGAAGCGCATTTTGAAAATTTGCTGCAGAACGCTTTGAAAAAAGGGTGTAAACTGAAATATGTTGCTACTTTTGACAATGGAAAAGCCAAGGTCGGATTGCAAGAAATACCTTCCGGCCATCCGTTTTATGACATCGCGGGAAAGGACAACATCGTATTGTTCTATACCAGCCGATACAATGAGCAACCACTCATCGTGAAAGGAGCCGGTGCGGGTGCCGATGTCACGGCTTCGGGAATTTTTGGCGATATTATCCGAATAAAAAAATAGAATCAAATGAATGAAATACACCTCTTTGCCCCGGCCACTGTTGCCAATGTATCTTGTGGCTTTGATGTGTTGGGCTTTGCCTTAGACAGCGTGGGCGATTGGATGACCATTCGCCGCAATAATGTTGGCGAACTTCGGATTACCAAAATCACCGGTCAATCGCTACCGATGGAAATTTTGAAAAATGTTTCCGGCGTGTCGGCTTTGGCTTTGCTGAAAGCCTATGGAGGTGAACAAGGATTTGACATTGAAATCGAGAAAAACATCAAACCGGGTAGTGGCATAGGTAGCAGCGCGGCCAGTTCGGCAGGTGCAGTTTTCGGTATTAACGAGTTGTTGGGCAAGCCTTTTTCGAAGGAAGAATTGGTCGGGTTTGCCATGAAGGGGGAAGCCCTCGCAGGTGGCACCGAGCACGCCGATAACGTGACTCCCTGTATTTTTGGTGGTTTCACGCTTATCCAAAGTTGTCAACCGCTGCGCGTTGTTTCACTGCCCTCGCCAGAAGAACTCTATGCCGTGGTGCTCCATCCACAGATTGAAGTCAAGACCTCTGATGCACGTGCCATCCTCAAAACGCATGTACTGTTGAAAAAAGCGGTTCGGCAATCGGGTTATTTGGGCGGATTTGTGTCGGGGCTTTTTATGAATGATTACAACTTGATAGCCGATTCACTGAAAGACGAAATCGTCGAACCTGCCCGCTCCATGTTGATTCCGCTGTTTGATGAAGTCAAGCTTGCGGCATTGGAAAACGGCGCACTGGGTTGTGGCATTTCGGGCTCAGGCCCGTCTATTTTTGCGCTCAATCGCGGAGAAAAAATTGCCGGTCAAGTTGCTGAAGCAATGCGAAAAGTATATCAAAAAAGTCAAATCCCGTTTGATGTCCACTTGTCGAAAGTGAATCCGCAGGGGATAAAAGTTGATTAGGGATTGGTTGCTGGCTGCTTTGAATTTGTTATTTGTATGATGTTATTTGTGATTTTGTTAAAAAGTATAAGTTTTATGAAGTATTACAGCCTCCATCACCAATCACCGGAAGTTTCTTTTGAAACCGCTGTCGTCAACGGTTTGGCTCCGGACAAAGGACTCTATTTCCCGGAGAGCATCCGGCCGCTTTCAACTGATTTTATCCGTCAATTAAAATCGTATTCGCATGCCGAAATTGCTTACGAAGTAATCAACCAGTTTGTGGGGGACGAGATTCCCGAAGCCGTTTTAAAACAGATTGCCGCCGAAACCGTCGATTTTGATTTCCCGCTGGTAAAAATATCCGATTCGGTTTACAGCCTCGAACTTTTTCACGGCCCAACGATGGCTTTTAAAGATGTGGGCGCGCGTTTTATGGCGCGCTGCCTTGGCTACTTCAACCGTGAAAAGAAAAACCAAAAAGTGACCGTGCTTGTTGCCACTTCGGGCGACACTGGCGGTGCGGTTGCCAACGGGTTTTTGGGCGTGGAAGGCGTGGATGTCATCATCCTCTACCCAAGCGGAAAAGTGAGCGGCATTCAGGAAAAACAGTTGACCACGCTGGGACAAAACATCACCGCGCTCGAAGTAGCCGGTACTTTTGACGATTGCCAAGACATGGTGAAGCGCGCTTTTATGGATGAAAGCCTCAAAAGTGTGACACTGACTTCTGCCAACTCCATCAATGTGGCGCGATGGTTGCCACAGATGTTTTACTACTTTTTTGCCGTCCGCCAACTCGAAGATTTAAGCAAATCGATTGTTTTCTCGGTGCCAAGTGGGAACTTCGGGAATATCTGCGCCGGTATCGTCGCTTCCAAATTAGGCCTGCCCATCGCGCATTTTGTTGCTTCAACCAATTTGAACGACATCGTCCCCAATTATTTGGCAAGCGGTGAATACAAGCCAAAACCCTCTAAACCGACCATTTCCAATGCGATGGATGTGGGCAACCCGAGTAATTTTATCCGCATCCAACAGCTTTTCGGTAATAATTTCGACCAATTGAAAAAGCATTTTTCAGCTTATAGTTTCACCGATGCACAAACCCGTGAAGCCATGAAAATACTGTATGAAGACAAGGGCTATATTGCCGACCCGCACGGCGCGGTAGGTTACCTCGGATTGAAAAAACACATCCAAAACAATGCTGATACCACCGGTATTTTTTTAGAAACGGCGCACCCGGTGAAATTCTTGGAGGAAGTGGAAAAAACCTTAAACCTTAAAATCCCGATTCCGGTGCAGATAGCAGCCGTGATGCACAAACCCAAAACGAGCATCCGAATATCAACTTATGAGGAGTTGAAAGGGGTTTTGTTGGGGAATAATGTGAATGAAGAATCGGATAATCCTTGCTGATTAAATTGAAAAATCTTGTGGAATTATTTCCGCCGGATTTAAAGTTCGTGTATTGTGCTTTGGAAACACAACTGTTTATAATATCTAACTGTTGTTTTTCTTATATTCTAATCTCGATGGGATTAAACGCTAATGAATAAATATTGCAATACATTCATTGTCCCATACCGGGAACAACTAAGTTGGCTCATTTACAGGAAAACCTATGGGCTGCCGACTATGAATTTGCGTCCCAGAAGTTACAAAAACTTACGGAAGATTTCAATAAAACCAAAATTGTGGGCGAGCGTTATACGGGTATAGCTGCGGAGCAAATCAATAAGAACTAAAAAGGAGCTAATTTCGTCAATTCATTGAACCTCGATAATCACTCGGCGTAACACCCACTTTCTGCTTAAACAACCTTGAGAAATGCTGCGGATATTTAAAACCGAGTTCATAAGCAATTTCATTGACTGTTTTATCACTTTCAAATACTTTGTTCTTCGCTACCTCAATCGTTTTATTTTGGATAAATTCCTTTGCAGATTGCCCGGTTTCCTTTTTGATCAGGTCTCCAAAATAGTTAGCCGACAAATGGAGTTCATCGGCAAAATAAGCGACTGAAGGCAGACCGCTGGTCTGAGGTTTGCCCGATAAAAAATAGCCATTCAACAGCTCTTCAAATTTCACCAAGAATCCTACGTTTTCATTTTTCTCTGGTGATAAATTGGCGGTCGTAAAAACGCTCACAATAGTTGAGAAACAACTCAATATTTGAGGCAATTAGTTTTTTACTATGCTTGTCAACAGGCTGTTTCAATTCAAATTCTATTTTCGAAAAACAGCCCAAAACCATCTGCCTCTCATCGTCAGAAATATGTAGCGCTTCGTTTGATTTATAACTAAAAAAAATATAATCATCAATATTTTTGGAAAGGGAAGTTCCTTGTATCAAGTCAGGATGAAATATCAATCCGTACCCCATCGGCTGATAGCTCACTCCCGAATTTTCCACTTCTGCCACCTGCCCTGGCGCAAAAAACACCAAAGTGCCCGCCTGATAATCATAATAATTACGGCCATACCTGATGTCGCCGCATTCTACATCTTTCAGATAGATACAATACAGGCCGTACCGAAATTTTATTGACGTGGCATCGCCCCAATTTCTCAAATTAGCTTTTGAAAAATCGATAACGCTTACCAAAGGATGAAGCGTTTTGTGATTGTTGGCGGCATTACAATCATTTATGTTGTCTATTGGATATAAAATTTCCATTTTTAAACTTGTTTGAAACAAATTAGCAATTCTACAATACCTAAATCTAAATATGATGTGTAATCCGTAAAAATGGTAGAACAAGCAGTAATTTTTGCGTCTTTTTGCACCACAAAAGTTATGATATTTGTACAATTCTTTTCAGTAATTTTTTTTTAAAGCCTATATTATCAATACAATTTTCAATCCTGAATATTTAAACAATTTCAAAATGAAGACATTAATTTCAATATTTTCAATCATCATATTAATGACACAATTTTCTTTTGCTCAATCAAGTACAGATGGCTCAAAAGCTAAACAAGAAATCACCCAACTCTCCAAAGACAAATGGCAATGGATGGCTGATAAAAATGTGGATGAACTTGAACAGCTCTTCGACAACAAATCAAAATTTGTCCACATGAGCGGAACTTGGAATAAGGATCGGGAATTCGAAATCATAAAAACCGGAAGCATTTGGTACAAGCAAGCCGATGTCCACGATGTTGTTGTAGAAATTTTTGACGACACGGCTATCCATTGGAACCGCATTACGTTGTTGGCTATTGTCCGGGGCGATGAGGTATCGACCGAATTTACGGTTACAGAAATCTATCAAAAACAAGGTAAGTCTTGGAAATTGTTGGACTTGACGTTCAGCAGTGTGCGGGATATACATCAGATTCAGAAATAATAAACTAACAAGAAAATATAGAAATCAAAAGTACTATGAAAAAGTTAATTCCCGGATTATTTATTCTCGTGATAGGTATCCAATGGGCTTTCTCACAAAACTCTGATGAAGGGCAGGAAATAATCCAGCTCTCTAAAGACAAATGACAGTGAATGGCAGACAAACAAGCGGAGAAATTAGCCAATCTGTTTGATGAAAAGTCTGTCTTTGTTCACATGGGCGGCTCATGGGGTAAAGAACAGGAAGTAAACATCATCAAAAGCGGAGGAATTTGGTACAAGAAAGCGGACATTCATGAAGTATCGGTAAATATCAATGGTAATACAGCTATCCTACTGAACAGAATCACTTTGCTGGCTGTAGTGGGCGGAAACGAAGTTACCAATCCGTTTATAGTTACAGAAGTATATATTAAAGTTGACGGAGCATGGAAATTGGGATTGCTTTCGTTCACAAGACTACTTACACCGTGATAAAGCCTTCACAAACACATATTTCAGTTAAAATCCACATATCGAAACATTCGAATTTTCGTATATTGTGGTTTGATTTTTATAATCTCTGGTGAGATATAATGATTAGTTTTACAAAGATTTGAGAGGCCAGAAGTCGGGAGATGGAAGTCAGAAGTTTTTTGAAACAAGAAACAGGACTCAGGAAGCATGAAACCTGAAAACCGGTGGCTGAGCGACCCGCCTTGAGCGAAGCCGAAGGAAACCGAAGGCCCTATTTGGGAAGTCAGAAGTCAAGAGTTTCTCGGAAACCTGAACCCTGAAACCCGACTTGCCCATTGATTTAGTCAGGAAAGGCATCGAATTTTTTAAAAATGTCCACAATTTACACGTTCAAGGATTCGTTAATTTTTTCGTAAGTATTTGATATTTAAACTTTATTACTTAATTTAGTCACCATTTTCTATTAAATTCCATTCCCTTATTTCAATATTATGGCAACATTCAATTTAACCGTCAACGGAAAAAAACAACAAGTAGATGTGGATCCGGCTACGCCCATGCTGTGGGTGTTGCGCGATCATCTTAACTTGGTAGGAACCAAATTCGGCTGTGGCATTGCTGCCTGCGGCGCTTGTACCATCCACCTCGGCGACATGGCGATGCGCTCTTGTCAATTGCCTGTTTCGCAGGTAGGAAACATGCCGATTACCACCATTGAAGGGCTCTCCGAAAACGGGGATCATCCCGTTCAAAAAGCTTGGCTGGAATTAGATGTTCCGCAATGTGGATACTGTCAAGCCGGACAAATCATGAACGCTTCTGCATTGCTGAAAGCGAATCCCGATCCCAGTGATGAAGAGATTGAAGCCGCCATGAACGGAAATATATGCCGTTGTGGCACCTACACACGAATCAAAAAAGCCATCAAAGAGGCGGCAAAAGCTGTTTGATGACCTTCAACTTCGGACTTTTTAGATTCGTATATTTTATTTGATTTCCAAAAAACTAAAAAAACAAAACCATGACAATCCTTAAAACTTCATACAACAGACGCTCATTCCTAAAGACGACTACTGTGGCCGGAGGCGGTCTGATGATTGGTTTCAGTTGGTTGGCTTCCTGCCAGTCCAATCCCGAAGCCACACTTACCATGCCTAAAGAGTGGTTTGACATCAACGGCTTTTTGAAAATAGGCGAAAACGGACTGGTTACCATCATGTCGCCAAACCCCGAAATTGGGCAAAACGTAAAAACATCCATGCCGATGATTGTAGCGGAAGAACTGGATGTGGATTGGAATAACGTACTCGTAGAGCAAGCACCGCTCAACACAGCTATTTTCACCCGCCAACTTGCCGGAGGCAGTCAATCCATTCGTCAAGGTTGGGAAGGTTTGCGTATGGCCGGAGCCGCAGCCCGTCAGATGTTGATACAAGCTGCTGCCAATGCATGGCGTGTGTCTGCTGATGAAATCACAACCGAGGCAGGAATCCTGATTCATGAAGGAAGCGGAAAAAAGGCAGGATTTGGCGAAATGGCATCTGCAGCCGCCCAAATTCCCATCCCGGAAGAAGTTAAATTAAAAGAGAAAAATGACTTTAAAATCATAGGAACCTCTCGTAAAAACGTGGACGGCCTAAAAATCGTCACAGGAAAACCCCTGTACGGCCTCGACTACAAACGTGAAGGTATGCTGTACGCCATGGTCGCACATCCGCCGGCTTTTGGTTTGAAACTAAAATCTTTCGATGCTTCTCAAGCTAAAGTCATGCCCGGCATCAAAGACGTTTTTACCATCCAATCCTACACGGCAGAGACTAACAAAAACGCTTTTGATGCAACTGCTTTCACTGATTTGGTGGTGGTTGCCGGCAATTCGACTTGGGAAGTCATGAATGCCAAAAAAGCACTAAAATTGGAATGGGAACCAATTAAAGATTATATAGATGTTTTTTCAGGTTATGCCCCGGGAACTTTCATTGAAAAAAACATGCCTGCCGGTTCGGAAAGTACCAGCAGCCACAAAGCCCTCATGGCAGAATATGGCATCAAGCCGGGCAAAGTCGTTCGCAAAGACGGCAATCCGGAAGCGGCTTTCAAAAAAGCCGTAAAAATCATCGAGCGAACCTATACAGCACCTTTCTTGGCGCACAACACCATGGAGCCGATGAATTTCTTTGCCCATGTTACAGCAGATAAAGCCGAACTCGTCGGTCCAATACAAACACCGGAATTTTTAGAACAAAGTGTAGCTTCCCGTTTGGGAATGCCTCTTGATAAAATCGACATCCAGATGACCCGGATGGGTGGCGGATTTGGCCGTAGGCTTTACGGACACTTTGGGGTAGAGGCTGCGGTTATTTCCCAAAAACTAAACGCGCCTGTCAAGCTGGTTTACACACGCGAAAACGACATGTCTTATGGAATTTATCGACCTTCCTATCACGCTTATTACCGTGCCGGATTGGACAAAGACGGCAAGCTGGTTGCTTTTCATGTGAGAGCAGGCGGTATTCCGGAAAGCCCCCTATTCGAAAATAGATTTCCAGCAGGTGCCGTTGACAATTATCTCGCGGAGTCTTGGGCGATTGACTCCAACATTTCTATAGGTGCATTCAGAGCGCCCAGATCCAATTTTATCGCTGGAGCCGAACAATCTTTCCTCGATGAAGTAGCAGAAGCTGCAGGTAAAGACCCTATTCAATTCCGAATAGATTTGATGAATCGAGCTAAAAACAATCCGGTCGGCGAGAACAACGATTATGATGCTGCGCGCTATGCGGGTGTGCTGGAGTTGGTTCGAGAGAAATCTGATTGGGACAAACGCGATAAAAAAGGGAGAGGTGTGGCTGCTTATTTTTGCCACAATTCATACGTAGCACATGTGTTGGATTTGGAAATGGAAAGCGGAAAACCCGTTGTCAAGAACGTAACTTGTGCAGTAGATTGCGGAATTGTGGTGAATCCTATCGCTGCGACAAACCTCACCGAGGGTGGTATCGTGGACGGCATCGGATGCGCATTATACAGCGGACTTACCTTTAAAGACGGCACGCCCGAACAGAAAAATTTCGACACCTATCGAATGATTCGTCATGCGGAAGCACCCAAAAACATCGATGTTCATTTTGTGAAAAGCGATGTAGATCCGACCGGATTGGGAGAGCCACCGTTTCCGCCTATCATGGGTGCTTTGGCAAACGCCTTGTACAAAGCAACCGGCAAGCGTTTTTACGACCAACCATTCTTTGCCAACCAAGATATCTTGGGATAAAATCATTAAAAAACAACTACAGAATTAGCAATAAAGTATGGAGGTATTGTTGATTGGCTATACCAATAGCATTTTCGAAAACCATCGTCGGCCTTGAGTGAACATAGTGAAACATCCGGTGTTGCGTTGCTTAGCAAATATCTGCATATTACTTTTCCGTACTTGCAAATTTTAATCGCAGTCAATATTTAATAAGTTTTTGATAATACTTTGGTATGAGAAAATGACGAATTGGACAGGCTGGAACTAGGAAACATTTGTGTATGTAACCGATTTTAAAGTTGAAACAACCTCTTCGTGTATCAGTCTGGTTTTTTGAAGATATGTTAAGCCATCGGATAGGGCTATAATTCCATTTTAGAATGAACCAACAAGTAAACTGATTGCGTGATTTGAGAAGCCAAGGCCGAAGTGATGGAATGATGCAAATTATACCCGTAACTGAAAATGTTCGAAAAGGTGTGTTTATTCCTTTTATACCGACACGGAAAATCATTTAAAAATTGGGTTTCATGACGCATGAACTTAAAAAAATAGTACGACATTATACCCTAGCAAAAGCAGCAGGCCTAAAAACGGTTTTGGCTACAGTCGTTGCGATTGAGGGTTCGTCCTATCGAAGGCCGGGAGTGTCGATGCTCATTGTAGAAAATGGACAAATGACAGGCGCGGTCAGCGGTGGATGCGTGGAAAAAGAGATTTTGCATCAAGCACAAACGGTTTTCAGGAACGGCATAGCCAAGGTAATGACCTATGACGGCCGATTCCGGCTCGGATGTGAAGGCATATTGTATGTTTTAATTGAACCCTTTGACCCATCAGAGGCATGGATTGAACAATTTCAACTGATGCTGACCAATCGCAAAAAATTCAAATCCAAAACTTTTTACACCCAAGACGACCTAAAGCAATCTGAAAAATTTGGAACGGCCTACTTTTTTTCAAAAGATGAATGCTTGACACTTTCATCGAATTTTGATATTCAGTCCGCTTTGTCAGACACCAAAATTTCTATTTTTGAAAATGAGATGGAACCTTGTTTTCGCTTGGTGATTGCCGGAAGCGAATACGATGCAGCCGAACTTTCTGCGGCGGCTTCTTTTTTAGGTTGGGAAGTGACAATTATAGCCTCACCGTCAGACCCGAAAACAATCGCACACTTTCCGGGGGCTAACAATTTGATTAACAGCAGCCCCGAAACCTTAGATGTAAACCTTTTCGATTCCGAATCGGCAGTTGTTTTGATGACCCACAGCTATGTAACCGATTTAAAGTTTTTGATAGCATTCAAAGAAAAACACTTTATTTATATGGGTTTGTTGGGGCCTTCCAAAAGACGCGAAAAACTATTGGGTGAATTTATCGAACACAAGCCCGAAGTTGATGATGCATTCTTCACTCAAATTCACGGTCCAGCCGGATTGAATTTGGGTGCTGAAACCGCCCAAGAAATAGCGCTTTCCATTGTGGCTGAAATATTATCCGTCATCAGAAAACAAAATGCTTCGCCATTGAGCCGGCTCAAAGGGCGCATTCACAGCTTTTCAGAATGAGCAAAACTAAAAAAATAATTTCGGTGATTCTAGCGGCTGGTGAAGCCAGAAGAATGGGGAAAACCAAACAACTTTTGCCATGGGGCACACACACGCTGATTGAACATGTGATAGATCAGCATTTGCAGGCCAAAGTTTCTGAGATTTATATCGTGTTGGGTGCCGATTTGGAAAAGATAAAAAAGCAAATTAAAAATTTGCCAATAAATATTTTGGAAAATCATGACTGGAAGTTGGGTTTGAGTACATCGATTGTGACGGCTGTCCATCATATAGCAAAGGAAAAAGTGGAAGCAGATGGCATTCTCATCGCACTTGCCGACCAACCACTTTTGGAAGCGGATTATCTAAAGGCTTTAATTCAAATTTTTAATGAAAATCCGGAAAAAATTGTCGCTACTGCCTACGAAAAAAAATGCGGTGTCCCGGCTGTCTTCCCGATTTCTTATTTGAATAATTTGCAACATCTATCAGGTGATAAAGGGGCAAGCCAACTCATCAATGCTGAAAAAAGCAACATGATTGCTATCAATTCAGGAGGTAAAACTACAGATATTGACACACCAGAAATCTATCATCAAGTTTATAGAATATTTGGCAGTGTTGAAAAAAAACAAACTCTCAGTTAGAGGTAATTCGAAACGCTCCTTGGTTTTTCGCTTCGGCTTGTCCATCCGGTGTTTTTGATTTTTCCAATTGCCTTTGGATTTTTTTGATGGCAGATTGAATCGATTTTTCCGGTTCGATGATGTTGTATGCTCCCCAAAAATCGGGGTCGGAAAAACCGGAAGCTTCATCACCCAATATCATAGAAGTTTTGATTTTTTCTCTGTTTGTGAGTTTGTCTTGGGTCAAATTCTTTTCCCAATCGGTTACAGCCATTTCACTGGTCAACGTATATGTTGAGTTGAAGAAGCGGTGTTTCCAATCCACTTTAAATTCCAGTAGCACATTGCTGTAGCCGTAATACCATTTGCCGTTTTTTTCCCTGTAATCGACCCGGTAAGCTACATCAGTTGGCCACACGCGTACATCGGCCGGTTTTTTTCTGACAAATAATGCAGCAGCCTTATCCTTGTCTGTGATATTGAGTGAGAAAACAGCACTGGTCAGTATCTTTTTTTCGGCATCAATAAAAAGTTTCCCTTTGTAGAGCGGTTCTTCAATGTCCGATCGTTGCCTAAAATTGACCACATAGATAAGATGCCCGTCAATCCGGGTAGAATTTTCAAAACTAAAGAGGTAATCGGAGATGGTCTCGTCTGTAAATATATATTCCGGGTATTTCATCACATCCACATAAAGGGTGTTGAACGGGCCGCCTTGAAGTTTCAAGGCCAGCGTATCCAGCCTGCTGTAATCGGTACTTTTTCTCGCTCTGTACAATTCCATGGCATCCTTGCGGTCGGAACTGTAAGGCGATTTGTAAATGTTGACAACTGCCTCCGAAAGTGAAACATTGGTTCTCCTTTTTTTGATGGTCTCACGGTAAAATGCGGTCATCACTGTAGATTCATTAAAGTAATTTTCTCCTTTTCTTTTCAATGTTTCACGAACCAAACTTTCTGCATCTTTTGGAGCTGTTATGTTTACTTCGGGAAGTTCAGTCACCAAAACTTCAAGCAAAATGCGATTTTTGTCTTCTTCCAGTAAATTTAGGGCAATAACCGTCGTTTTGTAACCCAGAAAAGAAACGGTTAGATTTCCGTCAATAATATCTTTGGGGACTTTTAAGGAAAATTTCCCCTCTGTGTTGGTTACCGTGCTGATGTTGGTTCCGTCCAATGACAAGGAAGCAAAAACCAGCGGGTCTTTACTTTGGGTGTCAACAACCTCACCGCTGTATTGCGTGTAAGACTGTTGATCCGTCTGATCTTGGATAAAAACAGCCGCCTTTGCCGTTTGCGCCAGCCCGATAAAAACAATCAAAAAGGCTGATACCATCAAGCGTTTAATGGACGTGTTTGTTTTTTTTGATTCCATGATAAAGATATTAGAGGTTAGCAATTTGGCTTTAGGAACAATTTGACATCTAAATTAATGATATGTAAACAAATAGCATCATAATTTTTACATAAATTTAATGATTAGGCTTTTATTTTTTTCTGTATG
>PFUR01000042.1 GCA_002790195.1 Flavobacteriales bacterium CG_4_9_14_3_um_filter_40_17 | reverse complement strand
TAGCCACTATATTCAGTATTGAGGTAGCAAGACAACAGTATCAACACGTAAGGACTTTACCAACTTACAAGAAAATATGTTTATTGCACTTTTAGCAAAAACAGACATTGACCTAGTAGCCCTTGAAAAAGGAGATTTGGATGAAGATGATGCGGTAAAATTGTTGATTAAAACAATGGAATCTTACACCAACGGAGGACTAATTCTGATAAAGGAAAAACTGGAAGAAAACCCAAACTACTTCCTTCAACCGACATCATTTTTGAATATGATTTTAGAAACAGAAAAAGTATAAATATCAAAATATGTCTGAAAATTCAATAAAATATTTAACGAGCAAAGAAGCAAAGAAAGAACTCAAAGTTCAAGATTGTGACTTGGCTTGGAATATGGTTGTAAAAGGAACCCCTTACATCAATCCGGAAGGATACCTGTTTTTAGATCAGAAGAGAAAACTGGGTTTAGTTAAGAGGATTAAAAAACAAATCGATAAATTTGCTTTAACTAATTCAGATTTGAATCTTACAACTAATTGATTTATATTTAATTATAAAAACGTTAGTCAGAATTTGAGAAAAAATTTGTATTTATACCAAAATTTGGTATATTTGATTAAATTTTCATTCAAATGAATAAAAACACATCCATATCACTCGGAAATTATTTTGACCAATTTGTGCAAAATAGCATAAGCGAAGGAAGATTTAAAAACGTTAGCGAAGTTATTCGTGCAGGATTAAGACTTTTAGAAGAGGAGGAAAGTAAAGTGATTGCACTAAAAAAAGCTATCCAAGAAGGAATTGACAGCGGAATTGCTCACGACTTTGACCCCAAAAAACATCTTGAATCTCTAAAAGCGAAAAAACACTCGAATGGCTGAATATAAGTTGACAAACAAGGCGGTTGAGGATTTATCAAAGATTTGGGATTATACATTTGAGGTTTGGTCAGAACAACAAGCTGACAAATATTACGATGAACTTATCTCTAATTTTAAAGAAATTGCTGAAAACTCAGATTCAGGGAAAATCTACGAAGGAATATCAAAGCAACTTCTTGGAATAAAAACAAATCGACATATAATTTTTTACAGAACACTAAGTGAAAATTATGTTGAAATTACGAGAATATTACACGAAAGAATGGATTTAAAGAAAAGAATTACGGAATAAAAACTGCACACACCAGCTAAGGTTTCGTTGGGTGCGTAGCACCAACAATGAAACCTGTGTTGAACTGCCTGCTCCGATACATCGGAGAAACCGGTTTTTTTGCACCAACACTATGGAGTTATCGTAAAGTTGATACTATGCATATCAAGAGGAACTGAAGTCCTCTTTTTTTTTGAGTGGTTTTTGCTTGGTTTTTTTAGTGTTTTCCTTCACTTTTGGGAACACCTTACCTTACCCATAAAAGCTTAACTTTTATAGCTTATTATTGTTTTGACCCCGCCAAAATATTCCTTTGGGGGTTCTCGTTTATCAAAAACAAGTAGGGTGAGCATATTGCCTACTTTGTAGCAAGGACATTTAGGAAATACTTTCTTTTTTTCTGGTTTATCACGTACTTTTACCTGCATTTTTTCTTGTAAAAGATTTAACCCGCTTTATTCATGAGCCTGTTTAATTTACCAACTTTAGGGGTATCAAGTTTCCTCTCTTAAATTCACGTTTGATTTTGCAAAATAAAAAACTATGTGTTCATTGTTTTTAGATAAAAAATAATACCTTTGCAACTCGATTACAAAAATCGATACATAAAAATTATTAACTTTATAATGTTGGCATGTATTTAAGTACAGAAAAAAAACAAGAAATTTTTGCCAAGTACGGCAAATCTGCAACAGACACCGGCACTTCTGAAGGCCAAATTGCCTTGTTCACCCACCGAATTAATCACCTAACTGAACACCTTAAACGAAACAAAAAAGACTTCAACACCGAGCGTTCATTGGTAAGGCTCGTTGGTAAAAGAAGAAGTTTATTGGATTATTTAAGCAAAAACCACATAGACCGATACCGCGTAATTATTCAAGAATTAGGTATTAGAAAATAAATTCAGAGAGGCTTCGGCCTCTTTGTATTATAAAAGCTTGCATTGTTTTTCATTGGGATACGACAACAACACAACAACACATTGTAGTATAAACTTGAAAAATTAATGTATGATTCCAGAAGTCAAAAAGGAGATCATTGATCTCGGAGATGGTAGAACCATTTCTATTGAAACAGGAAAATTAGCCAAACAAGCCGACGGTGCTGTAGTCGTTCGTATGGGCAATGCCCTTTTGTTGGCAACCGTCGTCTCGGCAAAGACCGCCAGCCCCGGTATTGATTTCCTACCCTTAACCCTCGATTACAGAGAAAAATTCGCATCAGCAGGCCGTTTCCCCGGAGGTTTCTTCAAACGCGAAGCAAGACCGAGTGATAACGAAATTCTCACCATGCGTCTGGTTGACCGTGTACTCCGCCCGCTATTTCCGAAAGATTATCACGCCGAAACACAGGTGATGATTCAACTCATGTCGCATGACGAAAACGTGATGCCCGATGCCTTAGCCGGTTTGGCTGCATCAGCCTGTATCGCTATTTCCAACCTTCCCTTTGAATACCCTATTTCGGAAGTCCGCGTTGGCCGCATCAATGGTCAATTTGTCATCAACCCAAGCAAAGCCCAACTCAAAGAATCTGATATCGACATGATTGTAGGTGCATCGATGGATTCAGTGGCTATGGTGGAAGGCGAAATGCACGAAATATCAGAAGTTGAAATGGCTGATGCCATCAAATTTGCACACAATGCCATCAAAATACAAATTGAAGCGCAACTCCGCTTGGTGGAAAAAGTAGGTAAAAAAGCAACCCGCGAATACGAACAAGAAAGAGAAGATGAAACGATTGCTAAAAAGGTAAAAGATTTCGCTTACGATAAATGTTACGCCATCGCCAAAGAAGACACTTCCAAACAAGAACGCGGCGAAAAATTTGCCGAAGTCAAAGAAGAACTCAAAACACTTTTTACGGAAGAAGAATTGGAAGAAAATGGCGATTTGGTAAGCAAATATTTCTCTAAAGCCCAAAAAGAAGCCGTCCGCAATTTGATTTTGGATGAAGGCATTCGTTTGGACGGCAGAAAAACTAACCAAATCAGGCCCATCTGGTGCGAAGTCAACTACTTACCTTCCACACATGGCTCTGCAATTTTCACCCGTGGTGAGACGCAAGTGCTTTCTACCGTGACACTCGGAACCTCCAGAGAAGCCAACATAATCGATCTTCCAACCGATCAAGGCGAAGAAAATTTCTACTTACACTACAATTTCCCACCCTATTGCACCGGTGAAGCCAAACCGCTACGCGGTACTTCACGAAGAGAAATCGGACACGGAAACTTGGCGCAACGCGCACTTAAAAATATGATTCCTGCCGATTGCCCTTACACCGTTCGTATTGTGTCCGAAGTATTGGAATCCAACGGTTCGTCTTCTATGGCAACGGTTTGTTCTGGCACGATGGCCTTGATGGATGCCGGCATCCAAATGAAAAAACCTGTATCGGGTATTGCCATGGGACTCATCAGTGAAGGTGATAAATTTGCTGTGCTTTCGGATATTTTGGGCGACGAAGACCACTTGGGGGACATGGACTTCAAAGTAACCGGAACAGCAGATGGTATCACGGCTTGCCAGATGGACATAAAAATCAAAGGATTGTCCTACGAGATTTTGGTGAAAGCCCTCAATCAGGCACGTGAAGGTCGTTTGCATATTTTGAACTTGCTCACCGAAGCCATCGCGAAACCAAACCCATCAGTGAAATCCCATGCTCCTAAAATTGTTACTACTACAATTCCCGGAAGTTTTATCGGAGCTCTGATTGGGCCGGGTGGAAAAGTCATTCAAGAACTGCAAAAAGCCACCGGCACCACGATTGTCATCAACGAAGAGAATGAACAAGGTATCGTTGAAATTTTGGGAACCAATCAAGATGGTATCAATGCGGTCTTGGCTAAAATCGACTCTTTGATGTTCAAACCCGAAGTGGGTGAGTCTTATGAAGTGAAAGTAATCAAAATGCTTGATTTCGGAGCCGTGGTAGAATATACCAAAGCACCAGGCAATGAAGTATTGCTTCACGTATCCGAATTGGCATGGGAAAGAACCGAAAACGTAAGTGATGTGGTTAACTTAGGTGATGTTTTTCAAGTTAAATACCTAGGTATCGACCCGAAAACAAGAAAAACAAAGGTTTCGAAAAAGGCTTTGCTTCCGCGGCCAGCTCGTGAAGACAGACCCTATCGCCCGCAACCAAAAGAATAATCAATTGATTTTCTGAATACTACCGAAAAAGCCACCTAAAAGTGGCTTTTTTTTGTGTTTGTTTTTTTACTATTTTTGAAATAAATCAATTCCTATGAAAATATCCTCTATACTATTTGCTTTCCTGTTGTTGGTGGGATGCAAAAATCAAGAACCCAAAAATGAAACTGTTGTTGACGAACACGCCAACCACATGGCCATGTCTATGCAGGATGCGAGTGAGTTTGAAACAAAACTATCCAACTCGCCAAGACATCAAGAATGGGTGACTTTGGAAGTAAATGGACGCACCCTTCACAGTTTTGTTGTCTATCCGGAGTCTTCCAAAAGCACGTCGACTGTAATTGTCATCCATGAAAACCGCGGATTGAACGATTGGGCAAGAAGTTTTGCCGATGAACTCGCAGCAAAAGGTTATTTAGTAATCGCGCCAGATTTGCTGTCGAATGTAGTTCCGGGAATCGAACGAACCACCGATTTTCCGAATGCAGATGCCGCGAGAGATGCCTTGTACAAACTCGATCAGGACAAAATAACGACCGATTTGAATGCTGTTTATGAATACATCCAAAAGGCACCATCCTCAAACGGAAAAGTGTCGGTAGTTGGTTTTTGTTGGGGAGGCTCGCAAAGTTTCAGGTATGCCACCAACAACCCTAACCTCGAAAAAGCATTCGTGTTTTACGGGACTGCACCCGAAAACCCAGATGATTTGAAAAAAATAAAAATTCCGATTTACGGATTTTACGGCGGCAACGACAACCGCGTGAATGCGACCATCGAAAAAACACAGGCAGTCATGAAAGAAGAAGGCCTTACCTATGAATATGAAATTTATGACGGCGCAGGCCATGCTTTTATGCGTAGTGGCGCAGCCTCCGACGGTGATGAAGCCAATAAGAACGCTTATCAAAAAGG
>PFUR01000029.1 GCA_002790195.1 Flavobacteriales bacterium CG_4_9_14_3_um_filter_40_17 | reverse complement strand
AGACCTAAACACGGCCTTGGGATTTGTCAATCAAATCAAAACAAGAGCCTATGGCAACAACAGCGGCAACATCACCTCGGGCCAGTTGACACTTGATTTTATCTTAGATGAACGCGGGCGGGAACTGCATTGGGAAGGCCACAGGCGTACCGATTTGATCCGTTTCGGAAAATACAACAGCCTTATTTGGCCTTTCAAAGGACGCGTGCCGGAAGGTCGCCCGTCCGAAGCGTTCAGACAATTGCACCCAATCCCGTCAACCGACCTGATTGCCAACCCGAACTTAAAGCAAAATCCGGGGTACTAATTATAATCAGTAGAATTAATAACCTCACAGCTCCGACAGCTAACGGGATAAAACCTGTGAGGTTTGAAAAAAAGTTTCAATATTAACCAAAAAAATTTCACTTATGAAAAAAATTGTATTTCTCTTTTCGCTAGTAGTAATCGGGTTTTTCACAGCCTGTGACGACGAAGACCGCGACCCGATAGCTGCCGTCACTGCGGTGTCGGAATTGTTTAGCCCCACAGCTTCAACCAACATCATACTTACGGATGTTACCGCAGGAAACATAGCTCAAACCTTTATTTGGTCGCCGGCTGATTTTGGAACACCTACACAGATTAATTATTCCGTGGAGTTAGATATTGCCAACAACAACTTTGCAACGGCAGTAAGCCTTGGGACTACCACCAATACTTTTTTGGAGGTGACCGGGCAACAATTGAATGACAAACTGCTTTCTATGGGTTTGACTCCCGGCGAACCGGCTTCACTTGACACCCGTGTCGTCGCTTCTATTTCTGAAAATTTCACAACATCATCTACTGCAACGGTCACGTTTACTGTTACTCCGTTTACTACTGAAGTTACCTTCCAAAAATTATATGTTCCGGGTGGGTATCAGGCAGCTAGCGGTTGGGGCAACGATTGGTCTCCCGACCTGGCTCCAACAATCGTTTCTGCTAACAACAATGACAAATACGAGGGGTATGTGTTACTGGGTGTTGACGATGCACGGTTTAAATTTACCGATGCGCCCGATTGGAATAACGGAGTTTTTGGTGACAGCTCAGGAGGCTTTACCAACGCACTTGCTCCTCCACCTGCCCAAGGTGATGACATGGGTGCTTTTACGGCCGGTGTGTATTTAGTGAAAGCTGATTTAGCCGGTTTGACTTGGTCTGTCGAGCCTACCGATTGGGGTTTTATCGGAAGTGCCATACCGGTAACTGGTTGGGATTCAGATGTGGACATGACTTATGATATGACCAATCATGTGTTGACCATAACCATTGATTTGATAGCCGGAGAAGTGAAATTCCGTGCCAATGATGCTTGGGCAATCAATTTTGGAGATAAAGACACAGATGGAGTTTTGGATTTTAATGACAATACAAACATCCCGATTCCTGAGGCTGGTAATTATACAGTTATTTTGGATTTGAAAGACTCTTCAAATTATAATTATACCATCACGAAAAACTAATTTTTTTGCTACACCTAAACCAAAGGTTGATGACACCACCAACCTTTGGTTTTTTTCATTTTTAAAAAATGGTTATGAAAAAATATTTTACACTTCTATCTTTTGTTTTTATATCTGTACTTGGAACGGCACAGGTGCAAACCGGTACTTTTGTGGTTTCGCCCAATCCGTTTGAAGAGAACCAACAAATAACCGTTACTGTTTCCGGTGTCAACCCGGCCACTTGGGGCGTTGCGGATATCTATTTGTGGACTTGGTCCCTCGATTTGAACGATACCAACAGTTTGGATTCGCCAACAAATGGAACTTGGACAAGTTCCAATGAAGCACAAAAAATGACCAACAACGGCAACGGGACTTTTTCGTTCACGTTTGTGCCCAACACCTTATATAATCGTACAGGGGTAGGGCGGATTGGCATGCTGGCCAAAGCAAAAGACGGGACAGGCGACAAAAAAACACAGGATTTTCTAACTGAAGTCGGTGCTTTTCAATTCACTTTGACAAGCCCCGCCAACACGACAACCGTGTTAAACAGCGGGCAAACCCTGAATGTTGCCGGAACGGCCTCTTTGGCGGCCAATTTTGAATTGAAAGCAAACGGAAGCGTCATCAATACGCAAAACAACATTACCGCTTATAATTTTACTACGGCAGGCTTGGTACAGAACACAAGCTTTGAACTGAAAGCAACCGCTGTAGCTGATCCAACCAAGATTATTACCAAAACTTTTGATGTGGTCATCGCGCCGACCGTCACCGAGGCGACTCTTCCTGCCGGCTTGCTCGATGGGCTCAACCGTAACCCGGCCGACCCAACCAAGGCCACTTTGGTTCTTTTCGCACCTTTGAAAAGCTTTGTTCACGTGATTGGCGATTTCAACAACTGGCAGATTGATAATGCTTATTTAATGAAAAAAGACTCTGCCAAAAATCGGTTTTGGATAGAACTTACCGGGCTTACGCCACAGTTCAATCACATGTATCAATACTTGGTAGATGCATCCATCCGCATCGGCGATCCTTATTCTGAAGTGGTTTTGGATGAATTTAACGATCCTTTTATCGACTCAACGACTTACCCGAATCTTCCGGCATATCCGGTGGGGCAAACGCAAAACATGATCACCTTGATGCGTTTAGGAGATCCGGCGTTTACTTGGACTGATGGAAGTTTTGTTCGACCTGCGCAATCCGATTTGGTGATTTACGAGTTGTTGATTCGAGATTTTGATGCCTTACATTCATTCGATGCTGTCCGGGCTCGTTTACAATACCTCAAAGAATTGGGTGTCAATGCCATCGAGTTGATGCCGGTCAGCGAGTTTGACGGTAACATCAGTTGGGGTTACAATCCCGCTTTCCACATGGCTTTGGACAAGTATTACGGCACCAAAAACGCTTTTAAGCAGTTGGTCAACGAGGCGCACAATATGGGAATTGCCATCATCTTGGATGTGGTGTATAACCACGCTACGGGCCAAAACCCGTATTTCAGATTGTGGAATCAATGTGGAGGTGATTTTAATTGCAAACCTGCTGCCGACAATCCTATCTTCAATGAAAATGATCCCAACACGGTTTTTAGTTTTTTCAATGATATCAATCACTCAACGGCTGCTACACAGGCCTATATTGATCGGTTAAACCGATATTGGATAGATGAATTTCATGTGGACGGATACCGTTATGATTTCACCAAGGGCTTTACCCAAACGGCCGGAGATGGCAGCGCATTTGACGGTTCGCGCATCAATATTTTGCGCCGAATGAATGCTTCTCTAAAAACATTCGATCCAAATGCTTATGTTATTTTGGAACATTTTGCACCCATCACGGAGGAACGCCTGCTGGTTCGCGACCATACCCAATCAGGGTTTACAGGGACTTTTAAAGGCATGATGACTTGGGGCAATCATAATTTTAATTATGGCGAAACCGTTATGGGTTTTAACAATGGTGCGAATGCTGATTTCTCAGGAATTTCATGGAAAAGTAGGGGTTTTATCCAACCGGGTTTGGTGGGTTATTCCGAAAGCCACGATGAAGAAAGGCAGATGTACAGAGCCAAAACATCCGGTAATTCAGCCCTGGCTCCTACGTACGATGTGAAAGACCTCAATACGGGATTGGAACGTATAGCTGCTGAGGGTTCTATTTTTCTAAGCATCCCCGGCCCCAAAATGATTTGGCAGTTTGGCGAGTTGGGCTACGATTTCACCATCAACACCTGCCCCGATTTGACTATAAACAACAATTGCCGAGTCGATCCGAAGCCGATTCGTTGGGATTATAAGACGGTTACGGAGCGTTATCGTATCTATGAAGAATGGGCAAAAGTGTTGTTTTTTAGAAATAACTTGTCCATTTTTAAAACGTCAAATTTTAATTTGGAAGCCAATTCTACCCTTGGTATCAAAAAAGTATTTTTGGTAGATGATGCCGTAACCGATACCTCGGCCAACTTGAAGTATATCACAGTAGTGGCTAATTTTGATGTGGTTCCGCAAAATGTGCAACCTTTCTTTCAGGAAACCGGCGACTGGTTCGATTATGCAATTGACCCGAATGTGAGTTCAAACCTACTTAATGTGACTAATACAAATATGACGATCACGTTACAACCCGGTGAGTTCAGAATTTACGGAAATATTCAAGCTCCCGCTTTGCCAACTTTCTCGATTGATGATGTTTTTTTACCAACCAATCGGATTAAGCTATATCCCAATCCTGCGGTTGATGAGTTTTCATTCAACGAAAGTGTAGATCGTATCGAGATTTATGATATCACCGGGCGCAAGATTAAGTCTTTAATTAACATTCGTGCAAATCAGGCTGTTTCGGTTCGAGAACTCAGCCAAGGCATTTATTTGGTAAAATCTTCTTTGGAAGGAAAGACCTTTACCAATAAATTAATCAAACAATAAACGTTTGAATTTTATTTGATTTTGTTTAAAGCCGATGGTTTCAATGCTGTCGGCTTTTCTGTTTTTTAGTTTTTGACTTCAGACTTGTGACTTCCGCCGTCATTGATGGTAGCAGGTCGCTCTGCCCTGAGCGGAGTCGAAGATATCCAAAGCCGCGGGATTTAGAACTTCAATACACAATTACCCGCTACCTCTTAACGTTAACATAATACTTAACGAATTTTCAACTGCCAATATTTAACATAAAATCTAAAAAACATGATAATCTCATAAATATGCTTGCAGATTAAAATATTTTTGATACTTTCGACCCCATAAAAGTGTGGAAATGATTATTTATTACGAGTTATCAACACGAAAACGTTTTCGATTTTAGTTTAACATCTTTCTGTTGTCTGTTAACTTAAAAATTGGATAATTTTACCCCACGAGAAGTGAATTATTAACAAAAATCAAATGAGTTTAATTTAAAATGTTTATCATGAAGAACAGTTTACGAAAAGGCTTGCTCCTTTTTTGTGCCGTACTGGGATTTGGTATGGCGCATGCGCAAAGTGTATCGGGTACTGTTTCTGATGCCAACGGCCCGCTCCCGGGAGCGAACGTGTTGGTAAAGGGGACAACCAACGGTACACAGACCGACTTTGATGGAAATTACTCCTTGAGTAATGTTCCTGCTAATGCCGTTTTGGTGTTTAGCTATGTCGGATTTAAAACTGCTGAAGTAGCAGTAGGCGGTCGCACTACCGTCAACCTCACCCTTGAAGAAGATGCGCAAGCATTGGAAGAAGTGGTGTTGGTAGGGTATGGTGCGGTACGCAAAAAAGATGCAACGGGTGCAGTTGCCTCGGTAAAA
>PFUR01000009.1 GCA_002790195.1 Flavobacteriales bacterium CG_4_9_14_3_um_filter_40_17 | reverse complement strand
CAAAATGCCATCGATTTGAGCCAGGGAGTGCTTCAACAAAACCCGGGTTACTAATGCTCGTTTGATTTGAAAGAGCAGCCCTAAAAAGCTGCTCTTTTTTTATTTTTGATAATCATTTTTTTGCCTCCCAAATTTGCACCTGAATAGATTTTTAATTTAAAAATCTACTTATACGCTATATCGAAATTTATTTTCGTAAACTTTTATAACCAATCTACCATGAAACACCTATTCACCGCCTTCCTTTTATTGGGAAGTATAACCTATTCCCAAAATCTTCCCACACGTTGGGACGAACTAACTGCAAGTGACTGGAAACAGGCGCTGGAAAAATCAAACAGGACTATCATATTACCCATTGGTGTCCTTGAAAAACATGGCCCACATGCACCTCTCGGCTCAGATTTGATCCACGCGCGCGAATGGTCGGCAAGAGCAACCAAGGAAGAATATGCGGTCGTTTTCCCGGATTATTTTTACGGACAAATTTATGAAGCCAAGCAACAACCCGGCACTTTTGCTTTGCCTCCACAAATCGTTTGGGATATGCTTCAGGCCACCTGCGATGAAATGGGAAGAAATGGTTTTACTAAAATAATTATCGTGAACGGGCATGGGGGAAACCCAAACTTGCTTCGTTATTTTGCCCAATCGCAATTAGAAAAAAAACGCGATTATGTGGTTTATTTTTTCGACCCCGAAAATGATGATGCCTTCGCAGAAAAAGCGGCTGAGTTGAGAAAATCCCCAGCTTCAGGCGATAGCCATGCCGGTGAAAACGAAACATCAAGCTTGCTTTACCTCAGGCCTGATTTGGTCAAATTAGACAGAGCCACAAGCGAATCCGGACAAAACCAGCATAGGCTCAATCTCCCAAATCTATACACCGGGATTTGGTGGTACGCAAGTTACCCGAACCATTATGCCGGGGAAGCTGAAAAAGCAACTGCCGAATACGGTAAATTTATTACAGAACACAAAATCGCACAACTTGTCGATGCTATCAAGACCGTGAAGGCCGACCAAAAATCCCTTGAACTGCAAAACGAGTTTTTTGACAGAGCAGATAAAGTCAAAAACTAAAATTTGAGTTAATTCATTAGAACTAATAATTTAACTACCACTTCATCCAAATGGAAAACAGAAAAACCACCATAAAAGAATTGGCAAAACGTGCCAACGTTTCTATTTCCACTGTTTCTAAAGCCTTAAAAGATAGTTCTGAAATCAGCGAAACTACCAAAAAGAAAATTCAAAGGCTTGCAAAAATTCATCATTATACACCAAACAATTTGGCGGTGAGTTTTAAAAGCGGTAAAAGCCAACTGATAGGTGTCGTTCTTCCCAATCTTTCTAAAATGCTTTATTCTAATATACTTTTTGGGATTGAACAAAATGCAAAGCAAAGTGCATATAAGATAATCGTCTCGTTTTCGGCTGATTCCATCAAAATGGAAAAGGAAATAACACAACAGTTTTTTAAAAGCAGTATCGATGGTTTGATTGTCATTCCTTGTGAAGAAACCATTAATAATAATGATTTTCAACATCTTAACCATGTCGCTGAAAACGGCCTCCCTACCCTGCTTTTAAGTCAAGAAAAAAATGAACCGGCTAAAACTTTGACAAAATCAAAACAGTTGAATCCTATTGCGCTCTGTACAAGATTAAATAATACGAAAGAACTGCTTCCACCGCAAAAACCCCATTCGATTTCCGATGTGAGTATGTGGTTAAAACAATTTCAAGGATTTTTTAACTTCAAGCCATTTTCCCCTTTATCAAAAGCCACAAACTTAGCTGAAAAACCTGTCAAGAGTTCAACGATTGAAAAATTTCATCACAAAAAACATCTCTCTTTTCAGAAGAAAAATAAAATGGGTTTATCAAAATTTATTAAGACCGCTTTTATTCATATCGATGCGGAACAAAATGAAATTAAAATTGGTAAATTAGCTTCACAATCAATATTAAATGCACTTTCACCCAATATAAAACCTTTTTTTAATCAAATAAATTAAACGGTATGACACCAAGAAGAACATTCCTAAAACAATCCAGTTTGTTGGCAGCCGGAATTGCCTTAGCACCCAGCATGGCTTTTGAAAATTTTAAAAGCTCAAAAAAAGTTGGTCTTCAACTTTATAGCCTTCGTGAACACCTCAGCCTCGGATTACCCACAATTGTTGAAAAGACCACCAAGTTAGGTTATCTAGAATTAGAACCTTTCGGCTATAGAGACGGAAAATATTTTGGCATAACCCCCGCCGAATTCAAAAAAATTCTCGATGCCAACGGGATGGCTTCACCAAGTGGCCACTATGAGTTCAATACGTATTTATCCAAATCGGGGACTACAGATGATGTCAAACCGCTCCTTGATGCAGCCAAAATTATGGGGCACACCCATATCGTCGTTCCCCACATGAACGAATCGCTTCGGTCATCGATAGACGATTACAAACGAATAACCGAAAAACTCAATGAAGCTGCCCTTTTGTGCAAATCAGCAGGGCTTAAATTGACCTATCACAACCACGATTTTGAATTTAAAGACTACAATGGCCAAAACGGGTTTGACACGATGCTTTCGGGTACCGATAAATCCATGGTAGATTTTGAAATGGATTTGTATTGGGTGGTCCGAGCCGGACATAACCCTGTCACTCTTTTCAATAAATATCCGGGAAGATTTACCTACTGGCATGTCAAAGACATGTCTAAAACAGACAATACTAAAAACACTGAAATAGGTTCAGGCTCTATCGATTACAAAACAATTTTTGCCAATGGAAAAAAAGCAGGAATCAAACACTACATCCTCGAACAAGAAAACTTTGAAATGGATCCGTTTGAAAGTTTAGCCAAAAGTATCGGTTACATTCAAAATAATTTGTTCTAATAATCAATTCATATGGCCTACAAAAAATCATCACCCATGTTATTTTTCCTTTTGAGCTTAGCTACTTTTTGTAGTCATGCTCAAACGGGTTTGAATACAAGAGTTCCACAAGGGGGTGAAATTCTCTTTAACGGGTCGCGTCAAATGCTCGACGAAAAATGGACTTATTGGGACGGCCCCCGGCTGGCAGCCCAATTACCTATCAAATGGGAAATTCAAGCAGACCCGGCTGCACCGGGCAATGTGGTAAACTCTTTTGATGCCGCGTCCGTAAATGGGCTTTATGGAGCCGCCGACATTGTCACCAAAAAGAAATACCGGGATTTTCGGCTTCACGTTGAGTTTTACATTGCCAACAAAGGCGGAAACAGCGGCGTATATCTTCAAAATAGATACGAAATACAGGTGTTAGACGGCGATGCCACCACCCATGGAATGGCGGCTATCATCAATGAAAAATCTGCTCCTTATTGTTTGTACAACGGTTTACAAACTTGGAATGCATACGATATCATCTTTCGTGCAGCCAGATTTGACAAACCTGGAAAACTCATTGAAAAAGCCCTGATGACGATGTATTTTAATGGTGTAAAAATTTACAGCAACGAACACATCAACAAAGTTTGGGGTGGCTCCAATTCAGGAATAGACGGTGGAAATGACAATGGAAATGGCATTACCGGCCAACCTGGAGGCATCAAGTTGCAATCGGAAGGTCACCATGTTTTGTATCGAAATATCTGGATTAAGGAATTGGAACTAAACAACAGCAATACAGATATTTAAAAAAATAGCTGCGTTTTTTTAAAAAATTGTTTGGTATCAATAAAAACTCGATTATATTTGCATCCGCTTTAAGCAAACACCTGCCTGTCGGCAGACTAGGTTCGATTGTATCAAAGCATTCTGATTCGTTGAAACAATGGTATAATTTGAATTTATTGTTTTGATAAATTAAATAAATTTAGGGCAATTAGCTCAGCTGGTTCAGAGCACCTCGTTTACACCGAGGGGGTCGGGGGTTCGAACCCCTCATTGCCCACAAAAAAAACTTCACTCTATACGGTGAAGTTTTTTTTTGCCCCAAGAAAAGTCTTATGATATTTTTTTAGCAGATCTAATCACAATTTTTGTCGTATTAATTTCTAACAACCATTAGCTTAAAATCTAATATAAAAAAATTTCATTTCTTCTAAGCTATAAAAATGAAGTAATAAAAATAGATGTCCAAACAATTCGTCCTCATTTTTATACCCGTGAATATTCCGTAAGTTTAACCGCTAATTTGCGTACATGTATCGAGCTGTCATCACGAATTATACAAGTTCTTTCAAAGGTTTGTCCAAAGATGTTTGGTATTTGGCACTGGTTACTTTAGTCAACCGCGCCGGAACCATGGTTTTGCCGTTCTTGACCAAATATCTTAAAGAGGATTTGACTTTTACTTACAGCCAGATTGGTTGGGTGATGGTCGCATTTGGTTTCGGATCGCTCATCGGTTCCTATCTCGGTGGAAAACTAACCGATTTTTTTGGTTTTTATAAGGTGATGGTGGGTAGTTTGCTAGTCTCCGGTTTTATGTTTTTCGGTTTGCAGCAAATCACTACTTTCTGGGGGTTTTGCTTAGGCATTTTATTGCTGATGAGCGTGGCAGATATGTTTCGCCCGGCCATGTTCGTTTCGCTGAAAGCATACAGCAAACCCGAAAACCAAACACGTTCGCTCACTCTGATCCGATTGGCCATCAACCTCGGTTTCTCATTGGGGCCGGCTTTGGGCGGTATCATCATTGTATCGTTCGGATATGCCGGTTTGTTTTGGATTGATGGTGGCACCTGCATACTTTCTATCTTGCTTTTTGTCCTCTTGGTCAAAGAAAAAACCAATACGGAAACACGGATAGAAAAACACACAGTAAACCAACCCTCCCTGCTGAAAACTGACAAACCATATCTTATTTTCTTGTCTATCAGTTTCTTAATGGGTTTGGTTTTCTTTCAGCTTTTTACGACTATGCCGCTCTATCACCATGATGTTCACGGATTTTCTGAATGGCAAACCGGCCTTTTGCTTTCGTTAAATGGGTTGTTGATTTTTCTATTGGAGATGCCTTTGGTACATCAGCTTGAGATACGAAAAGTTTCACAAATAAAGGTTGTTGTTTGGAGTTTCTATTTTATCGTATTGAGCTACGCCGTCCTGTTGTTTACCGATTTAGACTTTATTCTGATTATCTCTATTTCAGCAATCAGTTTTGGAGAAATGCTGGGTTTTCCCTACACCAATTCGTTTGCCATGAAACGCGCAAAACCGGGTATGGAAGGCAGCTACATGGCACTCTATACCATGTCTTTTTCTGTTGCACACATACTGAGTGCAAAAATCGGGTTGGGTGTTATTGAAAAATACGGGTATGCCACCAATTGGGTTTTAATGATCCTGTTGTGTATCTTAGCCATTGGATTGACCGCTTTGTTGAGTAAAAAATTAGCTTTGGAAAAATCAATTCAGGCAATGAGCAATAGATAACAGACAAGAAACATGAAACAAGTAAAAGAAAATAAAATGAAAAAAATCATTTTCCTTCTGACAATTCTAACGGCTTGGACAGGCTGCAAAAAAGTCGAAGAGAAAGAACCCGTGAAGCAAGAAAAAACGCTTGAAAACCGAGTATTTCCGAAACTGATGGAGAACCGTTACAATGTGGCATTCCTTATCATGGATGGCACTTTCAACACCGAGTTTACGGCTCCTTTCGATATTTTTCAACATACCCAATATCGCGAAGAAATCAAGGCGATGAATGTATTTACAGTTGCCAACACGCTCAAGCCTGTTACTACTTTTGAAGGCGTGCGGATTTTGCCCGATTATGACTACACCAAAGATACCTTACCTCCCATCGACATCTTGGTAGTGCCGAGTGCCGAGCACCATTTGGATTCGGATTTGGAAGACACTACACTTATCAATTTTGTCCGAAAAGTTTCTGAAAAGGCATTGTTTGTTTCTTCGCATTGTGACGGTGCATTCGTGTTGGCAAAATCGGGGGTTTTGGATGGGTTTGCTTCCACTACTTTTCCTTCTGACATTGATAAATACAAAACGATGTTTCCAAATTTGGATGTTCGCAAAGATGTGCTATTTGTGCACGATGGAAAATTTATCACTTCGGCAGGTGGCGCACGTTCTTTTGACGCGGCTTTGTACCTATGCGAATATCTTTACGGAGCGGAAATTGCCCGAAGTTTGTCGGGCGGCTTAGTCATCGATTGGGATTTATCAAAAGTGTCGCATACGGTCATTAAGCGGTGAACGCTTGGAGAAGTTTAACACATTCTACCGCTTCTTTCACATCGTGAACCCGCAAGATTTTAGCACCTTTGTAAAGCGCAAGTGCATGCAAAGCTGTGGTTCCATTCAGGCTTTCTTCAGCTGTAGTTTCGAGCCACTTATAAACCATCGATTTGCGTGAGAGTCCGGCCAAAACGGGAAGATTGTTTACATTCAGAAGTTCCAATTCGTCGAGCAAAGCATAATTTTGATGCAAATTTTTAGAAAACCCGAAACCCGGATCGAGGATGATGCCCGTGTGCCCCAAACATCTCAGCTGACTCACTTTTTCTGCAAAAAACAGATTGATTTCTTTTATTAAATCCTCATATACATATGTCCGGTGCATACTTTCCAAATTTCCTTTGAGGTGCATCAAAACGTAAGGAGCTTTCAATTTTGAAACCGTTTCAAACATTTGGTTGTCAAATTGACCGCCGGATATATCATTGATAATGACTGCACCTTCAGATATACTCTCTTGCGCAATTTCGTGTCGGAATGTATCGATAGAGAGTAAAACCTCAGGGAAGTTCTTTAAGATGAGATTTATTACCGGCAACAATCTTTTTCGTTCTTCTTCTAACGGCACAAACGCTGCTCCCGGACGAGAAGAATACGCACCCAAATCGATGAAATCAGCACCTTCACAAAGCATTTTTTCAATCTGTTGAAGTATGGATTGCTCGTCTTTATAGAGACCGCCATCAAAAAACGAATCTGGTGTGAGATTGAGTATTCCCATTACTTTGGGAACACTTAAATCGATGAGCCTGCCTTTGCAATTGATTGTCAAAATCCGGTTGTTATTCGTTATCAATATTTTTTTCTGCCCGCTGCAAGATGTTTTCGGGAAGGGATTTTGAGGCTTTGGCTCCCATTTTTTTTAGTTTTTCAACTCTACCGATTAAATTTCCGTTACCATCAACCAACTTGTTCATCGCGTTGCCGTATTCCGTTTTGGCTTCCTCCATTTTTTTACCAACTTTAAGAAGGTCGCTGATAAACCCTTCAAACTTATCATACAAATTACCGGCCTGTTTTGCAATCTCCTGGGCGTTTTCCTGTTGCTTCTGATTAGTCCACATACTGTCAATCGTTTTCAGCGAAACCAACAAAGTGGTGGGGGTGACAATGACAATTCTCTTCTCGAATGCCTTGCTGTAAAGTGTTGAATCTTTGTTTAGCGCAACGGCGAAGGCCGATTCAATCGGGATGAAAAGCAACACAAAATCAGGGCTTTCCATCTGATACAAATCTTGGTAATTTTTGCTGCTCAGTTGATCCACATGTCGGTTGATGGAAAGGATATGTTCTTTCAAATGCTGCGTTTTTGCGTTTTCATCTTCTTCGTTCGTGTATCTTTCGTAGGCGGTCAAAGCCACTTTCGAATCGACAATCATTTTCTTCCCATCGGGCAAGTTGATGACCACATCGGGCAAAACACGGTTGCCATCCTCTGTGATAAAACTCTGCTGTACAAAATATTCCCTGTCCTTTTGCAGTCCGGATTTTTCCAACACCCGCTCTAAAATTAACTCGCCCCAATTGCCTTGTATTTTGCTGTCGCCTTTGAGCGCTTTGGTCAAGTTGAGCGTTTCTTTGGTAATTTGTTCGTTGAGTTCTTTCAGCCCGAAAATTTGCTGGCGCAAGGCGGCGTGATAGTCAATACTTTCCTTGTGCGTATCCTCTACCCTTTTTTCAAAATTTTTGATTTTTTCTTGCAGAGGATTGAGGATGTTGACCAGATTTTCTTTGTTTTGAAGGGTGAACTTCGCTGACTTTTCATCTAAAATCCGGTTGGCTAAATTTTCAAATTCTTTAGTGAATTTTTCCTGAAGCTTGTTAACTTCCTCTTTTTGATCCGTAAGTTTTTGATTCAAAAAATCAAGTTCACTATTTTTCTGAGTCAACTCAACCAACAATTTTTCTTTTTCATTTCGAAGCGAATCGATATCGCTTAGGTTTTCTCTATATTGATTTTCTAACCGCAGCCTGTCTGCCTCTGCATTTTTGATCCGTTCTTCGTCAGTGGCCGAAAGGCTGCTTGACTGAATCGATGCATATTTTTTTCCGACAAAAAACCCAATGAGCAAAAAGAGTAAAGCCGTGATGATGAGTGCGATTTCATTCATGTGAAAACAAGTTTATGAGATTATAAAATTACATATATTTAGGCGACAATTTTATGCTAATCCGGTTTTGATTTTTTAAATGAGTTGTGCAGAAGCCATAAAAAAAATTGATAAACAAAATAATATAAAATGAAAGTAATTGCAATCCAACCGATAAACGCGAAAAATGTAAACCATCCCATTTCGATAAAAAAAGCCTTCCAACCAGCGGAAAACAACCGATAAATGGTTTCAGTAGAAACAGAAATTAATGATTTTCCTGAAACCAAACGCCCGAAATTCATCAACGGCACAAAAAATAAAATCTGAAGCGGCATCAACAAATAACTGAACAAAACCATCAGTCCCAAATTCCATTTAAACTTAATTGACGTGAACCCAATCAACAAAGTAGATGTCCCCGGGATGGGAACGATGGAAATAAAAAAAGTTGCAGTCAAACTTTTGGCCAATATCTCTTTTGACATTCCTTGCTTGAACAATTCGAGGATTTTATTTAAAAACTTTTTAAACATAATTTTCTTAAGGTTTTCAAAGATAGCGAAGACGTAAGGCAAATCTTTTATATATTTAGCCTAAATTTAAGTGATGAAAGAAGATTTATCCCAAAAATTCATGGCTACTGAGAACACACAACTCTGTTCGACGGAAACTATCTTCAGCCTGCCATATTCCGAAAAAAAAATCGAAAAAGAACTCGAAAAACTGCGAAAAGAACTTGCTAAACTACAAGACACCATCTATGCACACGACAAGTACAGCGTGTTGGTATGCCTGCAAGGCATGGACACATCTGGCAAAGACAGCCTAATCCGGGAAGTTTTTAAAGATATGAATGCACGTGGTGTTGTCGTGCATAGTTTCAAAACACCTACTTCATTCGAGTTGGGCCATGACTATCTTTGGCGACATTACATCGCGTTGCCTGAACGGGGAAAATTTGGGGTTTTCAACCGGACGCATTACGAAAATGTATTGGTGACACGTGTTCATCCAAATTATATTTTGAACGAAAATCTACCCGGAATCAATTCAGAAGCAGACATTACCGATGCATTTTGGGAAAAGCGATTTGATCAAATCAATCAATTTGAAAAGCACATAACCGAAAACGGAATAATTATTTTTAAATTTTTTCTACATATTTCCAAAGAAACCCAACGCGAACGCTTGTTGAGAAGATTGGAAGAAAAAAAACACCAATGGAAATTTTCACCAGCCGATTTGAAAGAGCGAAACCAATGGGATTTATACCAAACTTACTATCAGGAAATCTTAAATAAATCCGCTATGCCACATGCTCCTTGGTATATAATCCCCTCCGATGATAAACTGACCGCGCGGTATGCCGTTGCTAAAATATTATTTGAAGTCCTGGTAACTTATCGCGACATCAAAGAGCCTGAATTGGAAACCGCAACCCTTCAAAACATCGAACTTTATAAAAAAATATTGCGGGAAGAGAAATGATAAAACAAGAAGCCAAAAAATTGAAAAAAAACTAAAAAATGAAAAACCAATTACTTTTTACGACAGTGATTTGTCTGTTATTTAATTTTTCGCAGGCGCAACAGTCCGATTTCGAATCTGATTCAATTTTTTTGGATAAACTATTTAAAACCTCGCTTACCAACGGGAAAAGTTATGAATGGCTCAGCTACATGACCAACAAAATCGGGAGCAGGCTTTCGGGTTCCTTGGGAGCCGAACGAGCCGTCGAATGGGGAAAAAACACCCTGCAAGGTCTCAAACTTGACAAAGTTTGGTTGCAGGATGTGATGGTTCCCAAATGGGTCAGAGGCACCAGCGAGTTTGCTTACATCGATTCGGGTGGTGGCACTACCAATGTAGTTCCTATCGCCGCTTTGGGAGGTTCTGTCTCCACACCGCCCGACGGTATCAAAGCCCGCGTGGTAGAAGTTCAAAATTTTGAAGAACTCGAAAAGATAGGAAAAGATAGCATACAAGGCAAGATCGTTTTTTACAACCGCCCGATGAAACCAGATGTGATTGAAACTTTTAGTGCTTATAGTGGCGCGGTAAATCAACGTACACAAGGTGCGGCTGAAGCAGCCAAATACGGAGCTGTCGGAGTGATTGTCCGCTCGATGACCCATTCTCTTTCAGATGTTCCGCACACCGGTACGATGAGTTATGGTGCTCTTGCACTCAACAAAAGAATCCCGGCGGCAGCCATCAGTACCAACGGTGCCGAATTGTTGAGCGCCATGTGCAAACTCAATCCGAAAATCCTTTTTTATTTCAAACAAAATTCAAAAAATTTAGGTGATGTGTTGTCTTACAACGTAATCGGCGAAATCAAGGGAAGCCAGTTTCCGAATGAAATCATCGTGGTGGGCGGACATTTAGATTCTTGGGATTTGGGTGATGGTGCACACGATGACGGAGCCGGTATTGTTCAGTCTATCGAGGTGCTCAGGCTGTTTAAGATGCTCGGCTACAAACCCAAACGAACCATTCGAGCTGTGCTATTTATGAATGAAGAAAACGGGCTTCGGGGCGGAAAAAAATATGCTGAAGTGGCCAAGCAAAAAGATGAAAACCATATATTCGGATTGGAAAGCGATGCCGGCGGGTTCACACCACGTGGGTTTTCTTTTGCAGCTACCGATAGTCAATTTAAACGAATTTCGGCATGGAAACCACTCTTTACGCCTTATCTGGCAGACAGTTTCACCAAAGGTGGGGGTGGCGCAGATATCGGGCCACTCAAAACGGACAAGAATGTTTTAGCCGGGCTTCGACCCGACTCGCAACGCTATTTTGACATTCACCACACCGCTTCCGATGTAATCGGGGCGGTCAACAAACGCGAACTCGAACTGGGTGCCGCAGCAATGGCTTCTCTGATTTATTTGATTGATCAGTATGGAATAAACTAGATTGACCGTAATATCACAAACTCCTTTGCTTCAAAAGATAAGGCTTGGTTTGTGGTCCTAAATTGAACAGCAAATCGAGTATGCACAGGTTGGGCAGAAATTCTAACTTGTCAAAAACCTGTTGGTAGGGTTCATTCTTGAATTTAACTTTTTTGGATTGAATGAGATATCGATAATCTTTGTATGACCCATCGGGTGCCATTGTGTATTCATCCGTGTGAAAAGTTTCTATGTTGCCGATTTTAATTAAATCAAACATCAATAAAATGGTTTTCATGTTAAAATCCAACAAGAAAACTTGTTTTTCAATAAAAAGGGGCTGCAAATCATCTTCAAAAAATTCAAAATAAGGCGAGGAACGGTAGGCCGAACAAAGTGATTTCCAATGCAAGTCTTGCCAAGGAAAATTGTTTTCGATGCGAATATCGCGCGTCAACTGGCGGTCGCCTCCCCGGCTGTGTTTCAATGGAATGTTGAGCATCAATTTGCCATTTGCACCCATAATATGGGTTCGGTTTCGAGCCGTTTGCTTTTGAAAATTATCCGCTGATTCAAAATAAATTTCGTCAGATTTTGCCATTGCGGTATAATGCGCAATGTCACCAAAATAGGGCGGTTGAATCAATATTTTATTCAAGATTCTAAACTTTTTTTCTTCGTTTTAAGAAAGCCGAAACGATGTACCAACCTCCGATAATTATCAAGAAATATTTAAAGTAAGAAACCGGCTCTCCTTCGCCTCCAACCGTAGTGAAAAAACGGTTCCAACGGAATTTCCAGTTTTTGATGCCGTCGTTGATGCCGTCTATGCTCATCCACACAAAAACCGGCTTGCCCACCACATGGTCAAAAGGCACAAAACCCCAATATCGACTGTCCTCAGAGTTGTGGCGGTTGTCGCCCATCATCCAGTAGTAATCTTGTCTGAACATATAAACAGGATCGGCAGTAGGACTGTTGTTGATATAAACATGACCGTTTTTGAAAACAATCGTATTTCCTTCATATTCGTAAATTAACCGTCTGTAAATGGAAAAATTGGAACTGTCTATTTTTATTTTGTCGCCGGCTTTCGGGATGTAAACCGGTCCCATTTGATCCCGATTCCAATCGGCTTTTCCGTTGTTGGGAAATATCCCGCTTTCTTTTAAACCCGGTTTTGCAATTTCCCTTGTGACTTTTTCGATATTCGGATGCGCTTCCATTCGTTTGGCCGCATCCTGCGTCAACGAAACGATGGTAATTTGTTTTTCACCTGTCTGAAAAGCTCCGTCTGTAATCTCATAATCTTCAAAGAATCCACGACCAAAAGACTGCCCTTTGGTATCTATAATATAAGAAAACTGCAGTCTGGCTCGATCAGTTTGTGTTTCCTTTTTGCCATTGATATACACAAAACCATCCACTATTGAAAGTGAGTCTCCTGCGATTCCAACCGCTCTTTTTACGTAATTTGATTTTTTATCGATGGGTTTGTCAATGTGAATTTTTGATTGATCCCTGAAAAATCGCACTGTATCAACCGGCCAGTTAAACACAACGATGTCATTCCGCTTGATGTATTGAAAACCCGGAAAACGAAAATAGGGCAATTGCGGGAAGTTGAGATAGGATTTACTTTTCACAAACGGAATCGTGTCATGTACCATCGGAAAAGCCACCGCTGTCATCGGTGCACGAGCGCCATAATGAACTTTGCTGACCAAGAGGAAATCACCGACCAACAAAGTTTTCTCCAAAGAGGAAGTCGGGATGGTGAACGGTTGCATAAAATAAGTGTGAACCAAGGTAGCTGCTACCACGGCAAACAGAATCGAACTGACCCATTCACCCAAAGCAGTCCGCGGATGAAGGCTGCGGTTTTCTACATATTTTAACTGTGTGAAATAGCTGATATAATACAAATAGAGCCCGAAAGTTGCCAATACCAAGAACGTATCTCGAGAATTATTCCTGTCAAAACTCCTGACAGTCTCTACCCAAACAATTAACAGCATGATGATGTTGATGATGGGAATAAACAAAAACAGCACCCACCATGCCGACCGGTTGATGATTTTCATCAAGACAAAGGCGTTGTAAACCGGTATAAATGCTTCCCATGCCTTTCTTCCGGCTGCTACGTAAAGTTTCCAAGTACCCAAGCCATGTATGAGTTGAATTGCCAGAAAAAACAAAAACCATTGGTATGCAGTCATTTTTATGAGATTAAATTTTTATTACAAATTCTGTAAACCTAAAACGTCTTTCATCGTGAAAACACCTTGCTTTCCGGACAACCATTCTGCAGCTGTCACCGCACCCAACGAAAAACCATTTCGGTTGTGTGCTTCGTGTGTCAAGACCAAATCGTCTTCGTCGGAGTGATATCGAATGGTGTGTGTGCCGGGGAATTCTCCGATTCTTTTGGATTCAATCAAAATATTTTCAGAATTGGATTTATCTAAAGCCCAGTGTTGTTTATGGGTATGCTTGATGATACCTTCCGCCAAAGTGATGGCCGTTCCGCTGGGTTTGTCTAGTTTGTGTACGTGGTGAATCTCCTCCATCGAAACTTCATATTGTGAATGATTACCCATCATTTTTGCCAAATATTCATTGATTTGAAAGAAAATATTGACTCCCAGGCTAAAATTGGACGCATAGATGAATGCTCCTTTTTTTTGATGACAAAGCTCTACCGCTTTATCATAATCTTTTAACCAACCGGTGGTTCCGGATACTACGGGAACACCCGCTTCCAATGCAGCTGTAATATTTGAAAAAGCTGCTTCCGGCACACTGAATTCAATGGCTATTTCAACTTCAGAAAGTTGTTCGGGTTTGACCACGGTTTCCGCACGAAGCACAATCTCGTGGCCACGACTCAGGGCAATAAGCTCGATGGCTTTTCCCATTTTCCCGTAACCGAGTAAAGCTATTTTCATGGAAATCTAAAATTTAAAATTCACGGTCAGGCCAAGGTTGCTTTGCCCACCTTTTTCCGGATCAAAAAAATAATGTGGCTTGAGTGATAAGTTTTCCCTGACGTTGAATTGTTTCAAATGTGCGTGAACATTGGCTTCAACAATATTCAAAACGTATAATCCAATGGTCACTACGAGCGATAAATCGCGATTTCGTCTGAACTCGCGCTGCGCGCGTTCTAAGGTTCGCTGGTCAAGAATAATTCCCTGAAACTCGTCATCATTAAATCCGGCCAAACGCCTTTTGAGTGCATCGCGATATCGATTGTAATCGTCGTTGTTGGTGAAATAGAAATACAAACTCGTGCCCAAGGCACCATATACAATTGGAATTTTCCAGTAAGCTTTGTTATAGCCCTGTCCCAAACCCGGTAAAATAGCTGAATAAAATGCGGCTCTGGCCGGTGAATTCGGATCAATATCTTCAAAATTAAGCGATAAGGTGTCTTGCATTTTCTCCTCTTTCTTATCAACACGTTTAGACTTCTTCGCAGCCGATTCGATTTTTTTATCTAAAATAGAATCTTTTTCTTTTGCAGGAAGCTCCTGTGCCCAAACAAAATTAGACACACAAAGCATTATCAAAAAATAAAATAAAATCTTATGAATCACCTTTGATTAATTTTTTTAACCGTTTAAAATCTTCCTCTGAACCAAATGGAATGACAATTTTCCCTTTGCCGTTTTTTGCTACCTGAACTTGTACTTTGGTTTGAAAAAAATCGGAAAAATGGGTAACATTCTTGCTTACAAATTCAGGGATGGTAGCCGTCGCACTTTTTTTCAACGGTTTTTTACTGTGATAATTGCGCACCAATTCTTCGGCTTGCCTTACGGAAAGATTCTGCGACAAAATGCGTTCGTATATTTCCAATTGTGCCTTGCGGTCTTCGATGTTGATGATGGCTCGCCCGTGGCCCATGCTCAAAAATCCATCGCGTAT
The DNA here is from genome assembly GCA_002790195.1 of Flavobacteriales bacterium CG_4_9_14_3_um_filter_40_17. Lineage (GTDB taxonomy): Bacteria > Bacteroidota > Bacteroidia > Flavobacteriales > Flavobacteriaceae > UM-FILTER-40-17. The sequence goes on along the minus strand of PFUR01000009.1, from coordinate 6,091 downwards.
GCCGGTCTGGATGATTGGATCAAGTTTTAACAACCGTAAATAATTGGTAATTGTAGATCGTTTTTTACCGACCCGTCCGCTCATTTGCTCTTGTGTCAGATTGATTTCTTCGATGAGCCGTTGGTAGGAAAGTGCAATCTCGATGGGGTCTAAATCTTGTCGTTGGATGTTTTCAACCAAAGCCATTTCCAGAGATTCCTGATCGTTGGCAATGCGGACATAAGCAGGAATATGAGTCAGCCCGGCAACTTTGGATGCTCTTAAACGTCGCTCGCCCGACACCAATTGATATTGATCAAAATCTGTTTTACGGACTGTAACCGGCTGAATAACACCTAATTCTCGAATTGAAGAGGCCAATTCACGGATATTCTCCTCGTTGAAATTCGTTCGAGGTTGAAAAGGATTGACTTTGATGCGATCTATTTCCAGTTCGATGATATTGCCAACTACTTTATCTGCACCTTTGTCTTGAGCAGTTTTGATGTCGTTTTCGGGATCTTTGAGCAAAGCCGAAAGACCTCTCCCTAAAGCTTGCTTTTTGATTGCTTTAGCCATTTTATATTGCTTTGTGCTTTTGTATAATTTCTTGTGCCAACATCAAATAATTGGTTGCCCCTTTGCTGCCAGCATCGTAGTTGATGATACTTTCTCCATAACTCGGAGCTTCACTCAGCTTGACATTCCGCTGGATGATGGTTTCAAAAACCATTCCCTGAAAATGCTTTTGCACTTCTTCGACCACTTGGTTTGAAAGCCGGAGCCGGGAGTCGTACATGGTCAACAACAAGCCTTCGATGTCGAGATTTTTGTTGTGGATTTTCTGGACACTTTTGATGGTATTGAGCAGTTTTCCCAAACCTTCCAAGGCAAAATATTCGCATTGAATCGGGATGATAACCGAATCTGCGGCAGTCAAGGCATTGAGCGTAATCAAACCCAATGAAGGCGCACAATCAATCAAAATGTAATCATATTTTTCTTTCAAATGAGTAATGGAATTGCGAAGCATGTATTCGCGACCATCTTTATCCACCAATTCAATTTCGGCAGCAACCAAGTCGATGTGTGCGGGAATGATGTCAACATTTGGTGCGGAACTCTGAACAATGGCTTCTTCGGCTCGAATGGCGTGTTCGAGCAACTGATAGGAACCATTAACTACATTTTCTATGTCGATTCCTAAACCGGAAGATGCATTGGCCTGCGGGTCTGCATCAATCAGCAACACCCTTTTATCAAGCACACCCAACGAAGCAGCCAAATTAATCGTGGTAGTCGTCTTTCCGACTCCCCCCTTTTGGTTGGCTACGGCTATAATTTTACCCATTGCAATAGTTGCTGTTTAAGTGTGTAAAAATACGATTATTTGTGTGTTAATTAAAAAATCTTTTAGACTCAATAACTAAAAGTACCTTAAGAAAAGGATTTTCTGTGATATTTTAAACCTACTTCTTCGATCGAATCATTGCTTCAAGTTGGTCCCAAAGCTCTTCGGGGATTTGATCCAGTAAATTGAATTGTCCGGCACCTTTGAGCCACTCACCCCCATCGATGGTGATTACTTCTCCGTTTACATAAGCTGAAAAATCAGAAACGAGGTAAGCGGCTAAGTTGGCTAACTCCTGATGCTCGCCCAATCTACCAATGGGGACTTTTTTAACCATGTCTATCTTGTCTTTCAAATCACCCGGAAGCAACCTGTCCCAAGCACCTTTAGTCGGAAACGGACCGGGTGCGATGGCGTTGAAGCGCATACCGTATTTTGCCCATTCGACCGCCAGGGAACGCGTCATAGCCAACACGCCTGCCTTGGCTGTCGCACTCGGAACTACGTAGGCTGAACCTGTCCAGGCGTAGGTAGTGACTATATTCAAGACGACGGTATTGGCTTGTTTTTTGTCTATCCAATGCTTACCGAAAGCCAAAGTGCAGTTTTTTGTTCCTTTCAAAACGATATCGATGATGGTATCAAACGCGTTGGCAGACAACCGTTCGGTAGGAGAAATAAAGTTTCCTGCGGCATTGTTAAGCAACACATCTACTTTTCCAAATGCATCGATTACTTGTTTGAGCATGCTTTCCACTTGTTCGTAAGAACGTACATCGCAGGCTATCGGTAAACATCTTCCGCCGGTACTTTTTTCTAATTCTGCTGCTGTCCCTTTTAGTTTATCCAAGTCGCGGGAAGTGATGGCTACTTTGGCTCCTAATTCTAAAAAATATTGGGTCATGGCTTTTCCCAATCCGCTGCCGCCACCCGTTACTACTATCACTTTGCCTTCCAAAGCATCGTCCCTGAGCATTTTCTTCGTGTAATCTGTCATAAATATTTTATTGATTCCCATATAAAATCACATCTTTTGCGATGATGCAACAAATTAAAACTTTTTATTGGGATAAACATATTTATTTAAAATAAATTTAAGGTTAATTAAAAAAATTGACAATAAATAAAGATTCCAATTAAACTAAAAAAGCTGCCCGAAACAGACAGCTTTTTAAATATACAGTTTAAGTTTTTTAGGCTTCCATTTTGGCTGCTACTGCCTCAGAAAGTCTTTTGTAAGTACCGTTTTCTAGCTTTTCCCGTATGCTTGAAAATGCACTAAGGGTTTCGGAAATATCTTCTAAAGTGTGTACCGTTGTAGGAATTAACCGCAACAGAATCAGGCCTTTCGGGATAACCGGATACACGACGATTGAGCAGAAAATACCGTAATTCTCACGCAGGTCATTGACCAAGGCCATCGCTTCGGGTATGCTACCGTTTAAGAATACGGGAGTAACGCAAGTGTTGGTGTTTCCAATGTTGAAACCACGCTGTCTGAGCCCGTTTTGGAGTGCATTGACATTTTTCCAAAGTTTGTCTTTGAGTTCAGGCATGGTGCGCAGCATTTCCAAACGTTTTAAACCGCCGATGACAAATTGCATCGGGAGCGATTTGGCGAACATCTGCGAACGCATATTGTATTTTAAGTAATCGATAATATCCTGATCGGCAGCGAAAAAAGCACCAATTCCGGCCATCGACTTAGCAAAAGTAGCGAAATAAACGTCGATACCGTCTTGCACCCCTTGTTCTTCTCCCGTTCCTGCCCCTGTTTTCCCCATGGTTCCAAAACCGTGTGCGTCATCAACCAAAAAGCGGAAATTGTATTTTTTCTTAAGTGCAACAATTTCTTTTAATTTTCCTTGTTCTCCGCGCATCCCGAAAACACCTTCGGAGATTACCAATATTCCTCCGCCGGTTACTTCACAGATTTTTACGGCACGTTCTATGTTTTTTTCCAAACTTTCGACATCGTTGTGCTGGTAAGTAAACCTTTTACCCATGTGAAGGCGGACTCCGTCAATGATACAGGCATGCGCATCTATGTCATACACTATCACGTCGTTTTTATTGACCAATGCATCTATTGCAGACACCATCGCTTGATAACCAAAATTGGCTAAATAGGCTGCTTCTTTTCCGACAAAATCTGCCAGTTCATCTTGGAGTTTTTCATGCATGGTGGTGTGTCCGGACATCATCCGTGCACCCATAGGGTATGCGGCTCCATACTGGGCAGCCGCATCGGCATCGACTTGGCGGATTTCAGGATGATTTGCCAATCCCAAATAGTCGTTGATGCTCCATGTGATTACTTCTTTCCCCCTGAATTTCATTCGGTTAGAAATAACCCCTTCCAATTTTGGAAAAACATAATAGCCTTCAGCTTGAGATGCCCATTTTCCTAATGGGCCTTTGTCTTTGTATATTTTATCAAATAAATCTTTCATTCAGTTGAATATTTTGAGTTTGCAAATTTATTCAAATCAAAACAGTTATCATAATTTTAAAGCAAAAATGAATGAAATCATAAGAAATTGATCCCTATTTTATCTAATTTAATTTCATTCTAAAAATACTTTATTCAAAAAACTTAGTTCCGTAAGTTTTTGACCATGGTGTAAAGTGGGGAATGTTCGGGTTTGATAAACGGAAAAGGTATCTTCCCTTCCGCGATGGACTGAAAACCCAATCGGCTGTAAAACCTGACGGCGGGTGTGCTGGGCATGGCTCTGAGCCAGATTGCTTTTTTACTGTAGCTTTCAGAAATTTTAAACAGCTTTTGCATGACTTCAGACCCTATTCCTCTGCCACAAAAAGCTTTTTTGAGATATAGGCGTTCGAGGTATATGGCTTCTTCCGAAGGATAATCTTTAACCGCCGAATTTATATGCAACTTGACAAAGCCTATTTGCTCATCATCATTACAGACAAAAAAATAAAAAATATTGGTATCTAAAAAATCTATTTCGAGTACTTCTTTGGTAAAATTTTTCTCCAAATAATTTGCTCCCGAGTCTGTCCAGATGTGTCGATAGTTATCGATATAAGCCTCGCGGGAAAGTTTAACCAAATCATCCAACCGGCCTATCGGGCAATTTTCCAATTCTATTTCCCCGGTCAAGGGTGAATTACTTTTCATTATTTTTTCCATTTGATGTTGCAACCTATGCTGGGTTTCTGGTTTTCAGAAATTTTTCGGTTGTAGAGCAACCCGTCCAACACCGCTCTCAGATCGGAGCCGCTTAGCGCGATGTGGTTTCCGGGCCTCGAGTCGTCCAACTGCCCTCGATAAACCAATTTATCCTGACGGTCAAACACGAAAAAATCGGGCGTACAAACGGCATCATAGGCTTTGGCTACTGCCTGCGTTTCATCTAATAAATAGGGAAAATCCATTTTATAGCGGAGAGCAAAATCCCTCATTTTGTCAGGCGAATCAGCCGGATATGCATCTACATCGTTGCTGTTGATACTGGCAAAACCAATGCCTTGCACGTGATAATCATTTTCAATCATCACCAATTCTTCGATAATGTGAATCACAAACGGGCAATGGTTGCACATAAAAACGACTACTGTCCCCTTCTCCCCGCTGATGTCATCGTAAGCAAGTGTCTGGTTAGAATTCAAATCCCTGAGTTTAAAATCAGGAGCCTTTGTTCCTAAAGGAATCATTTTGGAAGCTGTTTGTGCCATCTTAAGCTTGACTAAAATTAAAGCTTTACATAAATTAAATCTCCGGTTATTGAATCAACATAAAAAGCCTCACCGCGACTGTTCTTGTGGATGGTATGGCCTTCTTTGTCCAATCCTATTATTTGAACGTCACCGACAGCATCTGATTCAAATTTGATATAAGTAAGCGATTTATTCTGAGAAGATTTTGCGTTTGTACGTTCACCTTTTATATCGCCGATTTTTATACAACATGAAAATTCAGCAAATTTTTCATTACTGAGATAATTCAAATCACCATTTTGGGCATTGACGGAAAAATATTCTCCCCTGTCATTTTTATAAACCGGACTCCCGTTTAGCATGCCAACAATGCTTGTCCGTTGGGATTCCATTTTTATTTTTAAAAAATTATCTGCGGCTCTACTATTTTTCAGTTGTGCGTTTACTGATTTTTCTGTTTTTAAAACCTGTCCATAAGCAACATTCGAAAAAGACTGAATTGCCAAGACAGTTGCTGTAGTTAATATTGCATGGGTTGCAACCGTTGATTTTTTAAGTGGTTTTTTCATTTTTGATAGTTTTAGATTGTTAGTATAGATATGTTGCTTCAATTTTTGAGTAGAGTCCCTCTGCAATCTTGCGAACCACAATGACAGGGAAATCTTTCTTTCTTTTCCTCTATCGATAATTCTACATCTTCATAAAAACCTAATTTATAATCAAAATTCAATTCCTCTCCTTCGGATATTCCTTCCATTGCATAAATGTACGGAATTCCATCAAAATACAACACTTCACAATTCGGCGAGCAACTGTGGTTTATAAACCGTGCGTCATTGCCTCCCCTTTCTCCGTCAATCGCAGTCTTTTCATCAAGATTCATGGCATACACCATACTTGTAAGACCATTTACCAAATCGGTGGCCAAATCTGTTTTAGAAACCCGAAGGCCTTTATATTCAAATATTCTTGTCCCTTTGGGTATTGCTTTTTTTGCAAACACACCGCTGCCATGCACTTGAGATGCTTTTACAACCGTAAAATCCCTTGGGTTTTCCATTACTTTCGATTGATTGT
>PFUR01000022.1:61577-71760 GCA_002790195.1 Flavobacteriales bacterium CG_4_9_14_3_um_filter_40_17 | reverse complement strand
TAAAGTGTCGGGTCGGTTGAGCAAGCGATTGAATTGTACTTCGAGTGGTTTTCTTGAATCTCGGAAAATTTCAATGTCTGTAAGGTTGTCGTTTTCCATGATGTCCACCCGGATGATGTCGGTCATCGGAGCCGTTCCGTTTTCGAATTTACTCAAAGCAAAGGTGTGAAGGTTTTTCAAAATCAGACCGTTTTGCATTTTGTGGTGGATATGGTGCTTCACTTCGTAGAGCTCGTAATAGGCAGTTTTTACGTTGAAAAACAGTTCGTTCCTGCGATCTAAAAAAGCTTGAAATTTGGCATCCGCTTCCAAAGCGGCCACTTCTTTTTTGGCTTTAAGCGTACCAAACCACGGAAAAGATTGCATGAGTGAAAATCGGGCTTCCTGCGTCCCTGTCCGGGTTTCGATCATTTGGCCAAGGGCACTCATGCTGAGAGTCGGATCGGACAAACTGCTCACTTGCGGCAAACGTTGCATGGAGGATTCAAACTCCAAATAAGATGCCTTCACACCCGGGTTATTTTCCGCTGCGATTTTTAAATAATCGTCCAAGGATTGTGCCTGTAAAGTGTAAGCCATCACCGTCAGAAAAAAACTGAACAGCCAAATGTTTTTTGTTCTTATGATCATTTTTAATGATTTTTATATTGTCTTTTACTTTTTAATATCCGATTGATTCCATCCGGCAGGGCTCTTTTTGTCATATCGAGCGCAGTTCTTTTTTTATCTCATCTAGCGCCCGCCTGAATAACAAAGTTGGGCAGGCAGTCGAGATGCATTTCGGGTCTCGACTGCGCTCGACCTGACAATTGAGTTTTTTTTATTTATTACTCGTATCAATTAATGTAACCTCTCTTTCCCTCCAAATCGCCTGAAAAACAGGTACTACAAACATCGTCATCACTTGCAGCAACATTCCGCCAAAAGTGGGGATCGCCATGGGAATCATGATGTCCGAACCTTTTCCTGACGAGGTCAGCACCGGCAACAAAGCGATGATGGCAACAGCGGCAGTCATCATGGCCGGACGCACCCGTTTTTTGCCCGCTTCCAACACGGCCGCACGGACTTGCGGTACGGTTTGCGGATTGCGTTCTTCAAAAACCTGATGGATGTAAGTTCCCATAATCACACCATCATCTGTGGCGATGCCGAACAAGGCGATAAACCCGACCCAAACCGCCACACTCAGGTTGATGGTGTGCATCTGAAACAAATCGCGCATGTTGATGCCCGCAATGTCAAAATTCATAAACCAACCTTGACCGTAGAGCCAAATCATCAAAAATCCACCTGCAAATGCCACAAACACACCCGAGAAGTGAATGGCGGAAGCCGTGACGGTTTTGAATTGGAAATAGAGCAACATAAAGATGAGTATCAAGCTAATCGGGATCACAATCGCTAGGCGTTTGGTGGCTCGGATTTGATTCTCATAACTACCGGAAAATTTATAGCTGATTCCCGCGGGAACTTTCAATTCGCCTGATTGAATTTTTTGATCAATAAATCGTTGGGCTTCTTCTACCACATCCACTTCCGCATGGTTTTGTTTTTTGTCAAACAGTACATAGCCTACCAAAAAAGTGTCTTCACTTTTTATCATTTGCGGGCCGCGCACGTATTCGATGTTGACCAAATCGCCCAACGGAATTTGCGTGCCAGCTGGTGTGGGGATCAGGATGCTTTTGATTTTCTCCGGATTGTCGCGCAACTCCCTTGGGTAGCGCACCCGAACCGGAAAACGTTCCCTGCCTTCCACGGTAGTGGTTAAAGGCATGCCGCCAATAGCCACTTCGATGGCTTGCTGCAACTGCTCCACACTCAGGCCATAACGGGCGATTTTTACCCGATCAATGTTGAGTTCAAGGTAGGGTTTCCCAACGATGCGGTCTGCAAAAACTGATTCGGATTTCACCGAAGGAACCTGCTGTAAAATGGCTTCGAGCTGCATGCCGAAAGTCTCGATGGTCTTTAAATCGGAGCCATAGACTTTGATGCCCATCGGGGCGCGCATACCGGTTTGCAGCATGATCAGCCGTGTTTGGATGGGTTGCAATTTGGGTGCAGAGGTGACACCCGGAAGCTTTGTAACTCGTACGATTTCTTCCCAGATATCATCGGGGTTTTTGATGTGTGAACGCCAATTCCTGAAATATTTGCCATTCTCTTTTCTGATCAAATTTTTTTCAGCAACTCGTTTTGTCAAGGCTTCTTCTTGCGTGACCGTTTCCCCGGAGGTCAATACAAATTTTCCGTGCCGATCTGTTTTAAAAGTGAGCCGATGCCCGTCTTCATCCGCGAGATATTCGGGTTTGTAGTTGACAATGGTTTCATACATTGAGATTGGAGCCGGGTCGAGTGCACTTTCAGTCCGCCCCAATTTTCCGACCGACATATCGACCTCGGGGATGTTGGCTAAAGCGCGGTCTAAGGTTTGTAAAACATCTTTGTTTTGTTCGACCCCCGCGTGCGGCATCGAGGTGGGCATCAACAAAAAACTGCCCTCGTTGAGTGGTGGCATAAATTCCTTTCCTACACCGGGAAACGTATTGGCCAAACCGGACCACGCAGAAGTGGTGCGGATGTTGACTCCCAGCTTGTCGAAGCTGTATGAAATCCATCCAAAAGTGGTCGCAAAACCGAGCCAAATAACGATGCCGAACGTGACAAAAAAGCCGGGTATCAATAAGAATTTTTTCTTATTCTCTAGGCACCATTTCAGGATGGGTTCGTAAAAATGAACGATGGTCATCAAAATACCCAGAATCAGGGAAAGCAAAATCGCCACAAAAAGAAAATTGACGATCAGATTGTTGCCGTGTCCCAAGGGTCGCCATTCTTCGGTAAGCAGAAAAACCGTAACCATCAACACGATACCCAAGGTAATTTCGGTGCTGTATTTTCCCAACTTTTGAGGGAGCTTGCCCTGAAAAATATTTTTTAAACCAATCAAAGTCAAAGCCAATGGCAGCCACATGCCGAAGTAAAAGGCAAGTGCAACACCGGCCACGGCTAAGCCGACATTTCCTATTTTTTTGATATTTTCTTTTTTGGAACCGGAGGAAAAAACCCAATAGGCCAACGTAGGCAACACCACAATCCCCAATATGAAAGAGGCCGAAAGGGCAAAGGTTTTGGTGAAAGCCAGCGGCCTGAATAATTTACCTTCCGCATTTTCCATTAAGAATACCGGCAGGAAGCTGACCACCGTTGTCGCCAAAGCCGTGGTGATGGCGGGAGCTACTTCCGCTGTTGAGCTGTGAATCAACTCGACCAAAGCCTTGCCTTTTTTCCCTTTGTTTTCGGGTAATTCGAGATGCCGTATGATGTTTTCGACAAACACAATCCCCACGTCCACCATCACGCCGATGGCGATGGCGATGCCCGAGAGTGCCACCACATTGGCGTCGACACCCGCATAGCGCATCACCACAAAAGTCATCAGCACGGCAACTGGCAACAGACTCGATATCAAAATCGAAGCCCGCAGATTGAGTACCAATACGATGACCACCAAAATGCTGATGAGAATCTCATGCGAAAGTGCGGTTTCCAACGTGCCGATGGTTTCGTGTATGAGTTGGGTACGGTCGTAAAAAGGAACAATGGTTACCCGGCTGACCGTGCCGTCTTTCAACACTTTGGTTGGCAAGCCGGGCGCGAGTACCTTGATTTTTTCTTTTACTTGGTTAATGACTTCCAGCGGATTGGCTCCGTAGCGGGCCACGACCACACCGCCTACCACCTCAGCTCCGCCTTTGTCCAATACCGCGCGGCGTGGGGCAGGACCTAATTGAACTACCCCGATGTCTTTAATTAGAATCGGGATGTTGTTGTTCACCGCCACCACCGCATTTTCGATATCGGCAATCGTTTTTACATAGCCCAATCCACGAACAAAATATTCTGCTTTGTTGATTTCCACCGTTTGTGCGCCTATGTCGCGGTTGGTGTTTTTGATCGCAGAAGCCACTTTGTCCAAACCAATCCGGAAGGATTTCAAGGCATCGGGATTGACATCGATTTGGTATTCCTGCACATATCCTCCCACCGAAGCCACTTCCGAAACACCTTTTACTGCATTCAAACCGTATTTGACATAAAAATCCTGTATGGTACGCAATTCTTGCAAATCCCAGCCACCGGTGACATTGCTCAACGAATCACGCCCTTCCAGCGTGTACCAATACACCTGGCCCAAAGCGGTGGCATCCGGGCCTAAAGCCGGTTGGACATCGTTGGGAAGCAAGTTTGCGGGCAGCGAGTTTAGTTTTTCGAGTACCCGCGAGCGCGACCAGTAAAATTCGACCTCTTCGCTAAAAATGATGTTGATCATTGAAAATCCGAATACCGACGAACTGCGAATGGATGTTACGCCCGGGATGCCTAGCAAAGAAGTGGTGAGCGGATAGGTAATTTGGTCTTCGATATCCTGTGGAGATCGCCCGGGCCAATTGGTAAAAACGATTTGTTGGTTTTCGCCGATATCTGGAATGGCATCGACAGGCACGGGGTCTTTTGGGAGGAATCCGGTGTTCCAATTGAACGGCGCCGTCATCAATCCCCAGTAAATAAAGGACAACAGCAACAGGGCGGTAACCAACCTGTTTTCTAGAAAATAACGTATGACTTTTGAAAGCATTTTTTTGATTTTTTGTGAATGAAAAAATCGCTGAAAAATTGGTACATTTTCAGTTAAACGATACCGAAATACGGCCGTTTCATTCTAAAAAATCAAATGCGGAAAACTTGGTGAAGTATGGTAATATCCTGAACAATCGGAGGCGGATAATAAAGGAAAGTCTCCGGAATATTGTTGGAAGCGTCTGAAAATAAATAATCAAAACTGTAAAAAACCGCTACCAGAAAGACTTGGTAGTCTATCGATAAGGCTTGAGTTGCCGGATTTAGCTGATCTTGGCCTTGAATTGAAACCACGCGGTCTTTGCAACAAGGTTTTATGGGTGTGTGGCAAGTGTTTTCTGGAATTTCGACAATGGCTTCCATCCCGCAACCTTTAGCATGACTAAAAACCGCCAAGTCAGTAATCTTATCTCCGCAAAAATGTTGATAGACCGTAAAAGACATAGAGGACACGAACACGGTGAGTGACATAAAAACTGCCAATAATTTGGTGGTTGTCTTAAACATGGTTACAAAGTTACAACAAAAATGTTTTGACAAAGTGATTGTTGTCAGGTTTTTATGATTTTCTTAAAAACCAATTCTTGGGGTTTTGGCTTGTATGGAAAAGACCCATGGCCACAAGGGTGTTCTTGTTCAATATTATATAATGGACTCCGTAAGGAAATTTTGTCAAGAATCTGACTTTCTTTTTTTTATTGGGTTTGAAAACCTTTTTGTAGCTACCTGAAGAGGGCGTTCCGATAACTGTCTGAATAGAATCACTTTACTGTCAACCAAGCACAATCTTTGATAGAAACACAACCCTGAAAGATACCGGGATGAATTAACCAGTTAACTGTCACTTTTGGGTAGGTGCTGTTAGCGGTTTGGACTTCTTTATTTGTCATTTTTAGTTGTCAACGTTTTAATGTCTGTATATAAATAAATGCTTGCAATTGTTATTGCTCCAAGTCCTGCAACAATTGTCCTAATTGTCAATGGTTATAAAATCATATAGACACCAAAAACTAATAGGAAAATACATAATGAGTAAGCAATTAATCGGATTGAAATTCTTTTGAAACTCCACTCATTAATTTCTTTTTCTTCTTTGATATCTACCGGTCTGTTGTTTAAAACGTCAGAAAGATTTTTTTAAGAACGCCTTAATGTTTTTTCGATTCCAACCGTAAGAAGTAACAGAACTCATACGGTTAGGAGTCGCAAATGCTATTTATTAAAAGTCGGTCTTTTTCCTTAATTATGGTCACCATTTCTCCCGAACTTCCTGTCCAATTACAAGGTCTAACCGCTCTAAAAAAGATCTTGTTGTTTTCCACAATTCTCCAATCCAAGTCTTTTATTGTTCGTTCAATTGCTTCTTGAAATTGCTCGTCCGTGTATGATATTTGATATTCTTCAAAACTCAGTCGTCTGTATTGAATTACTGCAAATATCAGTACAAGTGCCAAAAATGGAAACAAGGAATTAATAAGTTCGTCCGCTGTCCGAACATCTGAATAGATGCCTGTCAAATAAATTTCTACTAAACTCCAACCTGTCAATGAAACTATAAACAATAGCAGCAAGACTATTCCATAATGAGTCAAAGTCTGAAGAGTTGCCAATTTCAGTCTCTTGTTCTTTTTCATTATTGTTGTCCACACACTATTCATTGTAGGTGTTGAATTTCCGAAATGAGTTGTTTCTTTTCTTGGTTGCTTAATTTGGATATATCAACGGTATTTATGTCCTTAATTTTAAACAAAAATAAAAAAATATGCAGCTGCGATAAGTTTCTTAACAAAATATAAACCGGGTAAATATTTAGATTCCATGTGATTGTGCTCTAAACATCTTGATGATATAGTCCATAACCAAAACCGTTGCACCCATTTTCCCCCGTGTAAAATCTTTATTAATTTTGCCTTGATGAGCACGTTTTACAACGCTGAAAAACAATTCGTTGAGAATCGTATCCAACTCATTTTGATTGGTGATGCTGATTACGCCTCCGCTATCCACCAACTGTTTGGCCTCTTCAAACTTGTCGTAATGTTTACCAATCACCACCGGAATCCCAAAAACAGCCGGCTCCAAAACATTGTGCAAGCCGGTCGCCAAGCCGCCGCCCACATAAGCCAAATCGGCTTGTGCGTAAATTTTGGTCAACAATCCAATTGCATCGACAATCAAAACCGAATAATCTGCCGGGTTTTTACCTGAAATTTCGCTGTACAAAACTGTGGGTAATTCTATTTTTTCGCGCAAGGCGAGAATAGAATCGCGTTTGATGTTGTGTGGAACAAGCACATATTTTTGCTTTTGGCCTTTGTTTAGGTTGATGTATTTCACCAACAACACTTCGTCTTCAGGCCAAGTACTTCCAGCGACCAAACAGCTTTGGCCGGCTTTGAATTTTTCCAAAAAACCGAGGGAATTGTCGCGTTGCAGAATTTCCCCAACCCTGTCAAATCGAGTGTCGCCAGATACTGTAACATTTTCAAAACCTATGCCTGAAAGCAAATCTTTGGAGGTTTCGTTCTGCACAAAAAAGTGATTGAAAGTGAGGAGCGACTTGCGCATCCACCCTCCATAAGGCTTGAAAAACGCTTGAGAAGGGCGAAAAATGGCCGACACAATCAAGGTTTTTATTTTCCGGTCGCGAAGTGCTTTCAAATAAATCGGCCAAAACTCATATTTTACAAAAACGACCCATTCAGGATGGGTCAAATCCAAAAATCGATTGGCATTTGAAAAAGTATCGAAAGGCAAATAAAGCACCGCGTCTGCCGGAGCTTTGTCTTTTACAATTTCATAGCCCGAAGGTGAAAAAAATGTCAACACGATTTTGTGTGAAGGAAAAGCTTCTTTGGTTTTTTTCAGTAGTGGCAATCCCTGTTCGTACTCGCCTAAAGAAGCCACGTGGAACCAAACCACCCGGTCAGTAGGCTTAATTTTGGCTTGAAGTATCTCAAACGATTTTTTTCGGCCGGCGGCAAACAGCTTCAATTTCGGATTGAAAAATGCCATCAAACGAATGCCTAAAAAAACCGTTTGCGAAAGAAATTGATAGATTAGGTACATGCTTTTTTAATTATCAGGCTAAAATAATACCCTTTATAGAATAAATATGGATAGTCATCCGTAAATTTGCAACCGAATGAACCATACAGTTCGCAGCTATGAGAAAATTACAAATGGTTGACTTGAAAAGTCAATACGAACCCATCAAAGAACAAATTAATACCGCCTTAGCTCAAGTGCTTGAAAGTTTTGCTTTCATCAATGGTCCTGAAGTACAAAATTTCCAAAAAGAACTCGAGATCTATTTGGATGTGAAGCATGTCATCCCTTGCGGCAACGGCACCGATGCCTTGCAAATTGCCATGATGGGGCTCGGTTTGAAACCCGGTGACGAGGTCATTACCGCCGATTTTACCTTTGCTGCTACTGTGGAAGTGATTGCCTTGCTTCATCTTACCCCGGTTTTGGTGGATGTAGAACCGGGTACGTTCAACATTTCCCCCGAGGCCGTCCGTAAAGCAATTACACCCAAAACCAAAGCCATCGTCCCGGTTCATTTGTTCGGACATTGCGCAAACATGGATGAGATTTTAAAAATAGCCGAAGAATTCAACTTGTTTGTCATCGAAGACAACGCCCAAGCCATCGGTGCAAATTACACTTTTAAGAATGGTACTAAAAAGAAAGCAGGAACCATCGGGCATGTAGGTGCAACTTCCTTTTTCCCGTCTAAAAATTTAGGCTGCTACGGCGATGGTGGCGCACTTTTTACCAATGATGATACATTGGCTCACACGCTTCGCGGCATTGTCAACCACGGTATGTACGAACGTTATCATCACGATGTGGTAGGCGTGAATTCCCGTTTAGATTCAATACAAGCAGCTGTTTTAAGAGCCAAACTTCCCCGCTTGGATGCCTACAACAAAGCGCGCCAACAGGCGGCTAAAAAATATATGGCTGCGTTCAGAAACTGCAAACACCTCATCACGCCAACAACTTTTACGCAAGGTACTTGCAACAAATCTAATGGGATTTGTGAAGCTTGCGATTGCCATGTTTTTCATCAGTACACCTTGCGCGTCATTAATGGAAAACGCGACGGACTTGCCAAGCATCTCAGCGAAAAAGGAATTCCGTTTGGAATTTATTACCCGATTCCGTTACACCTCCAAAAAGCTTATTTGGATGTGCGCTACCGCGAAGAAGATTTTCCGGTGACCAACCAATTGGCCAAAGAAGTGATTTCACTGCCGATGCACACCGAACTTGACGAAGAGCAGATTGACTTTATCACGAATACGATTTTAGCATTTTTTGGTTGAGTTTTAACTCAATTGCTGCCAATTACCCATAAAAAAACCGCCGAATCATTGGCGGTTTTTTTGCAAAGTAGTTGTAGTTATTGTTTGATAATCAATTTCTTAGAAATGACTTGCCCGTCTTGCAGGTTCATTTTAACGATGTAAACACCTTGTGCGTAATTTTTTAATGGGATATGCAAATCGGTTTGGTTTTCATTTTGAACATCAAACGAATCAAAAGAACGACCCAATAAATCAAAGAGTTGAATCTGTTCGATAAACAAATTAGGTTTGGTGTTAAAAATATTGAGGGTATTGTTTGATTGGGTATGAAACACACGCAGATTTTTATCTATCGTCTCAAAATCATCTATCGAAAGTGTATTTTGCGTGAATTGGATAACAAATCGTTCATTGAATGTGCCTGCTGTCGGAATATCAATCTCTACCGGGTTTTCTCCTAAATCATAGAAGATGTTTGTTTCTCTGTCAAACAGATAAACGGGTGTGTCTTCATCTAAATTTTGCATATCATCAAGTATAAATTTGATTTCCCCCGGTGTTTGTACATTTACTCCAAGTGGGATTTTTTTAGATTGATCGAACGCACCTAAACCTTGAATAACCAATTTGTTTTCACCTAAAACGAAATACATATCGTTGGGTTGTTCATCTATGTTGTAAGCATCGTAGCCTTTATCAAATCCATCGGTTGCTTTTTCGTTCATGAAGCCCAGTACAACTTGTCTTCTAAAGCCATCAGTGGTATAAAAACCCAAGCGCAATAAGCTGGTTTTTTCGTCGGTAGAAACCCCTTCACTATTTTCAGGAAATTGTTGCGTTTGAGTTCCCAATGCATTGAGGTTATTTCGGTTGTTTGCACGAAAATGAATATTTGAAGTTACGTTATCTTCTTTTACAAAGGTGCGTTGGTCGTTGTTAAAAGTAATCGTGCCTCCTGTGGGGGATGCAATCACGAAAAAGCCCTGCCCGACCGGGATATATCTCCCCGGTGTGATGGTGCCGCCTCCGGTTTGGTTTACATCAGGATGTGACAAGGCAGGAACTCCTGCGGTAAGATTGAGGATTGCGTATCCTCCTTCATAGTCTTTTAATTTGTGCGTGCCGCCACCCCAATGTTCCCAAAAATAAATCGCACCATCGGTAGCACTTAGGTTTGCATTGAGAAAAGCATTCGCATCCAAAGCCGAAGCATACGGATT
>PFUR01000022.1:0-61566 GCA_002790195.1 Flavobacteriales bacterium CG_4_9_14_3_um_filter_40_17 | reverse complement strand
CCGTGCAGTTCCGGCTCCCGATCCCTTGTGGATGTAGCCTTGCCCCGCTTTCACCGCTCCGGTTGAGCCGATAGAAACCCAATTGGCGATGTCGTTTCCGGCATTTTCAAATTTGTAAGCCCAGCGTGTACTGATGCGGATGGGCGGGCCGGGAGTACCATCTAAAGATGTAGTCCAGTTGATGTTTACAGGGCTGGCCGGATTGGTACCGTCTTTAAAAACATCGTTGAGCGTATAGGTATTGTTGTTGGTTGTATTATTTGAAGTTCCAACGGGTGAAGACCAATAGTTGTATTTGTAAATATCAACAGTTCCTTGTTGGTCGCGTTCTAACGTACCTTCGCTTGTTGATGCCAACACACTTCCAAGTGTTTGTATGAGTTGTGATCTTCCAGTTAAGTCAATTTTTCCGTTGAGATTGAGATACCAAGTCACGAACAAAGGTGTATCGCCGTTGATGGTATAAGTTATCGGGTTGCTTGTAGCGTCTTGTTTATCAACTATTAAACCTAAATGCGTTTGTGATGCATTGTAAGAAACCCCTGTGTGCTTGATTTGCACAATAGACCAATCTTTGGTTGTTGCATCTGTACCTTTTACCCCGTTGGCAGGGCTATCAATGGCAACATCCAACAAGCCACTTTTTGTTGTTACAAATGGCATAGGAGCCGTTTGTGTTTTGATGGAGGAATTTGGAATTCCGTATATTCTCGCTATTTTTGGAGAAATAGACTTGTCTATCAGGCAATTGCCTTTGATTTGTGACATGTTATGGTAAACCAACAACTGATTCCACGGCACTACTGTGCTAGTAGGTGTGGTTCCAATATCGAAAGGAATGATTTTTCCACTTGTGTTGGCTCCATTAGCTTGAATTTCCTGATAAATGGTTTGACGAAGTTGTTCTTCGGTCAATGCCACATTGAAAACTCTGGCCTCGTCAATCGAACCTTTGAAATATAAATTGGTACCTGTCGGGTTTCTGCCAATACGAATGAGATTATTTGTGCTGGCATTGAGTGTTGCCGCAGATGCCACCGAACCGCGTTCGATGCCGTTGATGTAGAGTTTGACTGTTTTTACAGGGTCAGCACCGTTGTAAACGGCAGCGATATGCGTCCAAACGCCTTCGGTAAGGTTAAATCCGGAAGAAGCGTTTACGTTGATCCCGTTGTACTGCACCCGAAGAACTTTGGTGCCCAAGATGCGCATGTTGAAATTATCTTGTCCCAACACAAGCCCTTCGGCAGCATAAGAAGCCCCTAATTTTACCCAAGCCATCAATGTTGAGCCGGACAATCCGGAAAGCGAAACGCCTTCTTCTTCGATGTATTCCGTGGAGCCGTTAAAATCGAAATGATAGGAGCTATTGAGTTCTTGCACATGTCCCAAGGTAAAATATTCGTTGTCTTTCAGGTTGATACCTGTAAAACTCAAAACTTGCGTGGCCGCATTGTAGGTGCCTTCGTAGTTTTTGTAGTTGGTTAAGGAAGTATTGTCAGCAACAATGAGTTGCAATTGACCTTCGTTGGCTAAAACGTGGTTTTTTAACTCGAAGCTCAGTTTGACAGTTCCTACGTCATTCGTACTTTCCCGCGCTTTCCAAACCCTGCTTAACTGGTCGGTTACCCTTTGTGGTGCAGTACCTGTGAGTGTTACTGTCCCATTATTTCTCCCAACTAAAAGATAACTCAAATCTGTAGATAAACTCCCCACTTCACTCTCCATAACTAAAAGTGATGGCAAGCTCGTAACTTCCTCAACGTTTACACTCCTGGATTTAAGCTGCAATAAATCTGATTGATCATCTCTGGCAATACCGAAAACGTTAAATCCAAAACCCGCATTGGCAACGCCATTCCAAAGTATGTTTCCATTGGATGCGATGTAATTATTGCTTGTACCTGCGTAGCCGGTAGGTGTAAGTTGAGTACCCGCCGGGCAAGATGTACACCAATTGGAATCGTTAAATCCTAAAGTGATGCCGTATTTGATGGCTAAGTACGTTTCTACTTTGTTGCGTTCAAGCGTACTTAAAGCCCTGTTGTAAATGATTATTTCGGCCATATCGCCTGAATATCGAAATCCCGAACCCGTATTATTAAAATCTCTTCTTGCGCCAATCAATACATCTACATCTGAGTCACCTGTGTCTGTTCCATCGTTTCTATCGGCGGGGTCAAGCACACCGTTCATAAATGGTGCGAGGCGGGTAAGATTATTTCCCGTATTAGAAACAACTCCGCTGGTTATTTTGGGTTCTTTCAACGCATAAATAGTCCCCCAGCGTACTGCCTGACTCCCTGATGGGTTTCTTCCTAAGGTGTGATGCAAAACCCTGTCAGTTGCTCCAAACCAAAGTTGATAACTTCTCCCGTTATTGTTGGTAGCTCTTGAAATAACTGTTCCAGTAGTTCCAGTATTTGGCGCGTTTGTTACCACGGCTGAAAAGATTGTCATTTCTTGCAATGTAGGCTGTATGTTAAGCGCTGCCGGGTTTCCGAGATTGTAAAAAGCATTTCCGGAGAAGCGTAAGGAGGGGTTAAAATTTAGTCCGGATGATATCAGTTGCGCTTTTCCAGTACCTTGAGAGTTACCCGTAAATCCGTTAGTAGATTGGTCTTTCCAAGAATCAACAGCTGTGCCGGTAAGCGTCAAACCTTTATCCGCACGCATCCAAAGCTGTAGGTTCGCCGAAACATTTCCCGGTCCGGATTGGGCTTTAACGCCAACAAAACCGAATGAAAAAAATAGGATTAAAAAATATTTTTTGAATAAAAAGAGTAGTTCATTATTCATAATTCGAGGCATTTAAAGAAATTTGAATTTAACAAATTTACGATGCGTCTGAGTAATTTTAACATTAAATCTGTATGTTTTCGATGTAAGTCCAAATTTTATCGATGAATGGTTTTTTTTAAAAAACTGTTGTCTTATTTTAAAATAAATTAGATTTGCAACAACTAAATAACCTAAACAATACGCATGAAAACTCTATTTACCTTGATGGTCTTTTTTTATAGCCTTGTATCGATTTCCCAAACGCCAGGTATACCCATGTTTGACACCAGCGGGAAGCAATATATCGAATACATTCCAGGCAATCTTCCCATCATCATTTCTGCACCGCACGGTGGCTTGAAACTTTCCGGGCTCACAGCTTTTCGGGAGAACGCAAGCGGTACGCCCGTTTCAACAAACTTCCCCGACAACGACCCTACATTGCCGGACAGAAGCTGTGGAACAGTAGAAATGGATGACAACACCGATGTGCTCATCCGAAAAATACAGAAAGCGATTTTTGATGCAACTGGTTGTTATGCACATGTGATTATAAATAATTTGCACCGTACCAAACTCGATCCTAACCGAATCATCAGCGAAGCGGCTTGTGGAGATGCCGATGCGCAGTTTTACTTTAACGAGTACCATCGATTTATCGATATGGCAAGTGCGGATGTTGAGAATACCTATGGTAAAGGATTGTATATTGATTTGCACGGACAGAGCCATGCCATCCCTAGAATTGAGATTGGTTATCGGATAACGGCAACTGCCATGAACGGCACCAACTTGAACACGGTAAATGCCAGCCAGACCAATATTGCAAACCTGATTGCCGACAACCTCAACAACCTGACAGCTGAACAATTGATGAGAGGAAACAGCAGTTTGGGTGCTTTATTCCAAAACCACAGCAATACTTCGTATGCCGGATTAGGTTTTAGCGGTTGTGGCAGAGTCAAAGGTTACAGAGCCATCCCGAGTAATTTTGACGGTGGTTCAACCAGTTGTGACGACATGCATCCGGACAGCAATGCCTATTTTGATGGATTTTTCTATGACAGTGAGCGACACGGTTCTGGTCCTGCCGCCAGCGATGGCAAAGGCGGCGGAGGTCATGTCGATGGTATCATGACCGAAGTGAACCGAAGAGTACGTGATATGGGCTCACCTTATGACGCAAGAACGGCAACTTTATTCCAATTTGCAATCGACTACGGGAGTGTTTTGGTCAATTATATCGATACGCACTACAACGATTATTCAGCATTTACTTACAGTTCCACAACCTTTGACGGAAGCGTAACACCAACCGCTACACCCACCATCACGGGTTCATCCGCGGGGGCATTTACCAGCACACCCGCCGGACTTGTCATCAATTCGAGTACAGGCGCAATTGATGTCACAAATTCTGCTGATGCGACATACACGGTAACATACACGGTGGGATGCAACCTCTATAAAACAGCTCAAACCATAGAGATTAATAACAACACCTTGAGCGTGAAGGACAATGAATTGGAAAGAAAATCCTTTAAAATATTTCCGAATCCCGCCACGGATGTGGTTCATTATATTTTCCCAAAACAAGTGTCGCGCGTAGAGATTTTCAATCTATTGGGGCAACGGTTTCATGCACAAAACCTGTCAAACACGGTTGAAGGGCAGGTTGATGTAAAAGGTTTGTATCGAGGGAATTATATTATGGTTTTTTACGATGATAACGACATTGCAATCGCGAGAAAAATGATTTTGAAAAATTAATTCTCTCCTATAAACGCTTTGATATCTTTCGCCAACTGCTCAAAATCGGGATGGTGATTGTAAACCATGCGGCCGGATGGGAAGTATTTTAACTCGATACGCTCCTTGGGAAACCCGTTTCTCGAAAAGGTGTATTCGGCATCAAAAAAGGGTGTAATCAAATCATAATAACCACAAGCCACCATCACTTTGAGTTGGGTGTTTCGCCGCATGGCGTTGCTCAGCCTGTGGGTAACGTTAGCAAACATCGGTTCCCAATATTGTCCTTCAGGCACATCGCGCCAACGCCATTTTTCACCCACTTCATCATTTCCGGTCAGGTAAGGCCTGTCCATGAAGACCTGCAAATCATCGGCGAAATAGCTGTTCGCAACCGCCGTATAAGCTGCGCCGATTTGATAGTCGGATGCGTCACCGAGCGTGGGTCTTTCGGAAACTTGGTCGGCTTCTTCTCCTTTGAAACGCGCATCCAATCTGCCCAAAGTCAAACCTTCATTGCGGAGCAATTCTTTCTGAAAACGAGGAACCAACACTCGTAAATTTGATTGTAAGATATACGACTCGGAAAGTCCCAAGAAGTAAGCCATTTTTTGGGAGATGCTCTTTCGTTCGGCTTCCGTCAGCTTATTCCCTTTATACAAGGCAGGCAGATAAGTGTCATAAACAAACTGGCGCGCTTCGGAAGTAAATTCTTCCACCGATTTTCCGGCTCCCGCTTTTTTGTGATACTGAGCCGTGGCAGCCATCGAGGGAAAATAAGTCGCATACGAAACAATGTTGTCATCCACCGAAGTCGAACCTGCATAATCGAGTGCTTGCGATATCAAAATCAAGCCGTTGAGTGCGACATCTTGCCCATCTTCTTCTAAAGCCTTTGCAACTGCTGCTGCACGCATGGTGCCGAAACTTTCGCCAATCAAATATTTTGGCGAAGCCCAACGCTTGTTTTCGGTTATCCAAGTGCGGATAAATTGCGCCACGGAAGCCGCATCTTCGTTCAATCCCCAAAAATCCTCTCCCTTTCCTTTGCCCAAAACGCGGCTGTAGCCAACGCCAATCGGGTCGATAAAAACCAAATCGGTTTGATTGATTAAAAAACCGCGATTGTCAACCACGCCATAAGGTGGAGCACCGTCATCGGAATTTGCGTCCGAATCCACTTGTACAACTTTAGGCCCTAGAAATCCGAAATGTAGCCAAACAGAAGCCGAACCCGGACCGCCGTTGAACACAAAAGTGACGGGGCGTTGTGCAGCTTGCGTATCTGTTTTCAAATAAGATACGTTCCAAAGTGCTGCCGTGGTGTCGCCTACCTTGTTTTTAAGGAGGGTTTCTTGTGCCACCGCCCTGTAGGTGAAATTTTTCCCGTTATCCGTCCAGACGTGGTTGGTGACAAACTTTTTTGGGGCAGGAATGGTTTGGCTGAATCCCAAAGACATCAAACCCAATAAACTGAAAAGCAACAAAGTGTTTTTGATAAGGCGCATCGCGATTTTAAAAAAAAATTAGAAGCTAAGATACAGTTATTCTGTTAAAAAATAGGTGATATTTTTTTTTGAAAAATATTTGTCAAACCAACTTTTTAAAATGAAAAAACCCGCTGTAAAAGCGGGTTTGGATCCTTAAAAGAACAGTTTATTATTTCTGAACAATCAGTTTTTTGCTGGTTGTTTTGCCGTCTTCTTCAATTTTCAGGATGTAAATCCCGTTGTTGAGTTGGCTCACATCGAGGGCTGTGCCGTTGAGTTGGGTGCGTAACATTTGTTTGCCGAGTATGTCATATACGACGACTGTCTTGCTGCCGTTTTGAGCAGAAACAATATTGACAACACCATTGTTTGCAGGGTTTGGATAGATTTTGAAAGAATCCCTGTTGAACCCAAAATCATCTGTTGATAGCAGTGCAGGTGGCGGATTGTTTACAAAATCAAAAAACGGGAATAATTGAGATGCTGTGGCAAATTCGGATACGATGCCAAAAACATCAATCGGTGTTACAGGAATTGTCACTCCTTCTAATCCGGATTCGGGATGTTGTGTTCTAAGGACAGAAGCATCTGCACCGACATTGATGGCGTAGTTTGTAGCGGGCACGGTGGTAAAAGTAACATTGGTTGCATCGATGGTAACGCCTGTAATTTTAACCACTTGTGATTCAAACGCGTTGAAATTTAGGTTTAAATCTGCTATTGTGATAACTTGTGGAACAATCGTATTACCAGTAGAAGAAGGCGTTCCCGGGTCTTCAATCGGCAAGAACTGGATAATGCCGTTAAAAGCACTTAAAGTCCCTTTCAACCCGGTCATGCCGTCTCCCTGAGCGTAAGCCGTTGTGATGATATTGGATGTGTCGTCTATGAGAATCCCCGCGGTGGCATCCTGTATAAAAATTTGGTTTCTAGCCGCAACTGCAAAAGTGACTGTGGCTTCTCCGGTGAGTTGGTAAAAGTTGCTTGCTCCGGTAGGTTGAGTACGCAGGGTGGCAATGTCGGCAATCGGGATTAAAGGAGCTATAGTAAAATTGACCGAAGCTATTGCGGGCGGAGACAAAGGCACGCCTGCGTTGTCCACCAATTCCATGTCAACCGTGTGCGGGCCGGAGCCGAGTGTCAACGAAATGGGGGTGGTGTCAAATTTATCAACCGAAGAACCTCCGTCAACGATGTATTTGATGAACCCGTCTCCGGCAGAAGGAGTTGCAACGACAAAGTTTTGGATGGAGAGGGTCAGGTTTACATTTGTGGTGCTTGGGGGGAAAACTGTTCCATCGACAGGAGAGAGTATGGTAATGGAAGGATTTTGTGTAGCACTAAAAGTTTGGTTGGCATTAATCAGTCCGGGTGATTCTGATACCGGGCCTGTCCAGGTAAAATCTGATGCTAATGAACCTGTTCCGATGAGTTGGAGAGATTGTCCAGCTGGAGTTGAATTGGTTTCACTGACACCTATATCCGTTGAAGTCAATCCGATAGCAGGACCATTTGTTGCAGTTAGTGTGCCTTCATAGCTGAGAAATTGAACATTAGTTCCGTCGAATAGTGCTATGCCGTCAGGTGCGCCGTTTTGTAAACCTGTAATGGGAAAAAATAAAGTTCCAAAACTGGAACCGCCCTCATTAGGAATGGTATTCCCGTCAAGTACGACTGTTGCATATGATGCTCCTGTTGGATTTCCGCCTCCATTGTAGGCGACAAGTGACCAACCCATCAAATTCGTTCCGGCAGGGCCGGCTATTTCAATACCTTCGCCTGTGTCAGTTCCGGCGTTGTCATAATGAATTTCATTGATAAACACATTCACTCCCGCGGTTTGAGCGAAGAGGAATGTACCGGAAAGCAAAAAGAGTAACAAGTAAATTTTTTTCATAATTTGATGTATTAATATGTGTTTATAATAAAGCACAAACTTAATCAAATTAGGGGTAGCTAAGTTTGAAAAAACATTATCAAAAGATTAACTTTCAATTACCTAATAACGAGTTTTTTGGTTTCGGTATGTCCGTCTTGCTCTACTCTTAAAATATAAACACCGGCTTTCAGGTTTTGGATGTTAAGCCTTGTATTTGAAATGGTATGTTTGATGAGTAGTTTTCCTAACACATCATACACATGAATATTTTTGGGAGATTGTGAGGCGGAGGTTATGTTTACAAAACCGTTCACTGCAGGATTTGGGAATACCACAAATCCATTTTTAAATTTATCTTCCAA
Source organism: Flavobacteriales bacterium CG_4_9_14_3_um_filter_40_17 (assembly GCA_002790195.1). Lineage (GTDB taxonomy): Bacteria > Bacteroidota > Bacteroidia > Flavobacteriales > Flavobacteriaceae > UM-FILTER-40-17. Next base: position 53,305 of record PFUR01000022.1, on the reverse strand, counting down.
GGAAGCTGTATTTTGAGGCGTTACTGATGCCCAATCCGTTCCTATCCGCAATTCATCAAAAACAATGCTGGGTGTTTCGGTAGTAGAGTCTTGCCGAAGGAAAAATCGGCTCAAGCTGGTTCGGGTTGTGTTTAGGTTGGCTGTCCCGTCAGGCGTTGGAGGTGACACAGCTTCTAAATCACCCGCCGCGGGATTGACCCAAATTCGCGATTCCCCTACCGCTAAATCATAAGCAATAACCACAAAAACATCTGTGTTGGTGTCAAAATTTGTTGGTAGCCAAGTGTTTTCAGCCACCGAAGTTGCTTTATTAATACCGATGTTAAATTGTGCCCCGGCTGTCCTCAACCAAACGGTTCCTCCAAAAACGGTCGTGCTTTGCCCAAAACCGGCGAAATAACCACCGTTGGGGTCGGTTAGGGTTGACAAATCGGTTACTCGAAAAATAAAGGAAGCATAGACCGTATTGCCGGATTGCGCATCAAAGAGCAATTGTGGGTCAAAACCCGATCCTGCAAAACCTACTGAATTCGCAGTTGATAATTTCAAGCCTGTGTAGGAAAGGCTTCCGGCCTGAACGGTTATTTCATCTCCGGTGTTTACATTCACCCAACCGCCTTGCCCGCCCAAATTACTTGGTGCAACGTAGTTAAACGCCTCCGTAATCGGAAGTGCCTGCCCGTTAGTGGTAAATATGTTGAGGGTTACGAAAAAAATCGTGTAAAAGTAGAGTCTCTTCATTTAGAAATTTTTATAAACCAAATATATAAAATAATCGAAAATAAAACAATATTTTTTTTTATAGCTGCGTTGTGAGGATTTCGAGTGCATTTTGTAGTTCGCTCTCCGTATTGTGTGCATGCAGGCAAAACCGTAGCCTTTCTTTTCCTTCGGGTACTGTCGGAGAAAGAATAGCGCGGACATCAAACCCTGATTTTTCTAATAGCAAACTCAGTTTTTTTATTCGGTTGTTTCCGGGAATGATGCAACAATGAATGGCGGACTGGCTGGGAATAAAGAATTTATCCAAACCGGATTTCGACAGATTTTCATTAAAGAAGTTGATGTTTTCTTGCAATTTTTTTCTATTGGAAACGTCTTGTAAACATTCATAAGCAGCCAAAATGTTTGCTAAAGAGACCGGTGGAAGCGCGGTGGTGTAAATCATGCTTCTGGCAAAATTGATGAGATAATCTTTGAGTGATGGTTTGCCCAAAACGGCCGCACCATGGCAGCCCAACGCTTTTCCGAAGGTAACCACCCGTGCTGTCAAATGTTTTTCTAAGTTCGTTTGCCGGTATATTTTCGGTAAATTATCTAAAACCCCGGTAGCGTGGGCTTCGTCGATGATGAGGTGGATGTCATATCGGTTGCAGATTTTCCCAAATTTATCCCAATCGGGGGAATCGCCATCCATCGAGAACACGGCTTCGGTGGCAACCCAAACCGTTGATGAAGCAGTTGTTCTTTTTATTTTTTTCTCTAAATCTTCAAAATCATTGTGCTTGTAACTCTGCGATTTAGCTAAGGTAAGCCGTAATCCATCCCGGATGGAAGCGTGTGCAAATTCATCATAAAGCACAAAGTCATTTCGTTGCGGCAGCGCGGAAAACACACCGATGTTGGCATCATAACCCGAATTGAAAATCAGGCAGGTTTCGGTTAGGTGGAAGTTTGCAATCTGATTTTCAACCCTTTCAAAAAGCACTGAATGCCCCGTGAGCAACCGAGAGCCTGTCGCGCCATTCAGGCGAGGGCCCGATTCGTTCAAAATTTGTTCCGCGCGGATGGGGATTGCTTCCAAGCGTGCCAAACCCAAATAGTCATTGGATGAAAAGTCAATCAGTTGGGATTTTGTTTTCAGCGTTCTAAAAGCCCCGGATTCTTGGCGTTTTTCAAGTTTTTTTATCAGTGGTTTGGGTATTTTTTTCATGGGATTAAAGGTAAGCAAAGTTTGTTGATTTCTCTTTTTGGAGGTTTTTTATAAGCTAATATGAAATGAGCCATAACAATTCTGGATACCAACCGAAATGTTGATTAGCGAATTACATCTGACCTTTTAAAAACAAATAAATATCAACAGATGAAAAAAACATATCCGATACCTCCTGTTTTTAGGATATTTTAAGTTAAATATTTTAGGCATAAATATATTTTTTCTTGTTTTACATGAATATATCAGTTTTTATTGGTTAATGTAATGCAACACTTGGTTAAAAATACATACAAAAATAAGCCAATGTTGGATGCATCCAAATCGTTATATATTTTTAAATGATTGATATACATCAGCATAAATAAGCCTTACAATGCAGTTATATATTTTGTTTTCAAAAAAATTAATATAAATAACATTTTGTTATATATTTATAAAACAATAAAAACATCATTCTTTTAAGAAAGATTATTCCATACATTTGCGACCGAATCGTTTTAAAATTGATTAGTATGAAATTAGCAGTTGTAGGCGCTACCGGATTGGTAGGTAACGTGATGCTCAAAGTTTTGGCTGAGCAAAAAGTAGAATTTTCTGAATTGATATTGGTAGCTTCCGAGAAATCTGTCGGCAAGCAAATCGAATTTAGGGGTGAAATATATACGGTCATCGGCTTGAAAGATGCAGTTGCAAAAAGGCCCGACATCGCTCTTTTTTCAGCGGGCGGGGACACCTCATTAGAATGGGCGCCTAAATTTGCTGAGGTAGGCACAACGGTCATCGACAATTCATCGGCTTGGCGAATGGATCCAACCAAAAAATTAATCATACCGGAAGTCAACGCAGACTGTTTGACAGAAGAGGACAAAATCATCGCGAATCCGAATTGTTCGACCATTCAAATGGTTATGGTACTCGCACCTCTTTACAAAAAATACGGTATCAAAAGAATCGTGGTTTCTACCTATCAGTCTATCACCGGAACCGGTGTGAAAGCAGTCAATCAGCTCGAAAATGAGTATAAAGGCATCCAAGGGGAAATGGCTTATCCGTTCCCGATACATCGCAATGCGATTCCGCAATGCGATGTGTTTGAAGAAAATGGATACACCAAAGAAGAGATGAAACTCGTCCGCGAAACGCAGAAAATATTGGCAAACCCGGACATAGCAGTTACCGCGACTGCCATTCGTGTACCCGTTGTTGGCGGGCACTCCGAATCGGTCAACGTGCAACTCGAAAAACCGTTTGAGGTTTCTGACATCCGCAAAATCCTTCACGAAACCGAGGGTGTCATCGTACAAGACAACCCGGCGACACAGATTTATCCAATGCCACTTTATGCCCATGGCAAAGACGATGTTTTTGTCGGGCGTATCCGCAAAGACAATACGGTAGAAAACGGCCTGAACCTTTGGGTTGTAGCAGACAATCTGCGCAAAGGAGCTGCCACCAACGCCGTGCAAATTGCCCAATACCTGATTGCCAACAAACTCGTTTCAAATCAATTGGAAAAAGCATAAAGTGAAAATTTATGATTTAATGGTGTTGTAGATTGAGAAAGATTTGTATTTTTAACAGAATTTTACAAACACAACCTTCATCTATTAACCTTAAATTTTTCACGTATGAATTCAAAAGTTTCAATGGTAGTCAGAATTTTATTAGGCCTGATTTTATTGGTTTTCGGAATCAATAAGTTCGCCAACTTCATGCCGGCTATGGAAATGCCCGAAGCTGCAGGTGCTTTTTTTGGCGCCATGATGGCAACCGGATTTTTGATTCCGCTCATCGCGGTTGTTGAAATTGTGGTAGGAGCTATGTTGCTACTCAATAAATGGGTGCCTTTTGCATTGGTTGCACTTTTTCCGATTACGGTCGGATTTATCCTGTTTCATTTGGCTTTGGCTCCCGCGGGCATTGGTGCGGCGGCATTGGTTGCAATCTTGCATCTGATTTTGCTTTACAATTACCGGGAAAGTTTCAAAGGGCTTTTTGTCTAAACCTGATTTTTTCACAACAAAATACCTCAAACCCCCAAGTCGGAAGATTCGGGGGTTTTTGTTTTCATATAGGTTTCAAGAAGTTGTTTTTCCGGTTGCAATATGTTTTACCGGAAAATTGACTGAATTGGCTATGAAGCAATATTGATGTGCTTTTTCGTGCAAGGCATCCAACTTGGCGAGCATACTTGCCACCGTCAAAACCACCGTGGGATGAAGCGTAACCTCTAAAAACTGTCCACTGCCGTTTTTGAATTCAATCATCTTGCCTTCCGGACTGTCTGAGTAAGCTAGAACCACCACACCATTTTCTACACACAGATGCAAAAACCAAAGCATGTGGCAACTCGACAGGGAGGCGAGCAACAGTTCTTCCGGATTATATTTTGAAGGGTCGCCCCGAAATGCAACATCGGAAGAGCCCAGAATATCCGGTTTGTTTTTTGCCGAGATGAGATGGCTGCGTTCGTAAGCCGAGTAACTGCTTGTGCCGGATCCTTTGTTTCCGGTCCAAAGGACAGTGAGGTGGTAGAGGTGTTCTTTAATCATTTTAAAACAAAATTTGTCTAAGTGATTGTAAATGTAAAATATTCAAGCAAATCACAATTATTTGCGTCAATGACAGAAAATAGGTACATTGGCTATCCAATTTTCTTAAACCAAAAGCGATGACCCATTCAAACCAAAAGTTCATCATAGCCTTAGATCAAGGTACTTCAAGTTCAAGAGCCGTTTTAGTGGACAGTTCAGGGCGAATAGTTGCATTTGAACAACAAGAGTTTACCCAGCATTATCCCAAATCCGGTTGGGTCGAGCACGAACCGATGGAAATCTTAGAAAGCCAGCTGACAGTATTCAAATTGTTAATAGCCAACCAAAATATAACCTTAGATTCAATCAAGGCAATTGGAATCACTAACCAACGCGAAACTACTGTTGTTTGGGATAAACAAACCGGAAAACCTGTTTACAACGCCATTGTATGGCAAGACAAGCGTACCTCACCCATCTGCGAAACGCTAAAAAAAGAAGGGTTAGAATCTTATGTGAAAGAAAGGACAGGATTGGTCATTGATTCCTATTTTTCCGCCACCAAAATTCATTGGATACTCGAAAACGTAGAAGGAGCCAAAGAAAAAGCAGCCACAGGAGATTTGCTTTTCGGCACGGTCGATACTTGGCTGCTTTGGAACCTGACAAAAGGGAAAGTCCACGCGACAGATTATTCCAATGCATCCCGCACCATGATTTTTGACATTGTCAAACTCAAATGGAACAAAACCATCCTCGACCGGCTTGAAATTTATACAAGTATGTTGCCCGAAGTGAAACCGAGTTCTTATCATTATGGTGATTTTGAGTTTGAAGGAATCCAAATTCCCATCACCGGAATAGCCGGAGACCAACAAGCTGCACTTTTCGGGCAGACCTGTTTCAAGCCTGGAATGGCCAAAAACACCTATGGAACTGGCTGTTTTATGCTGATGAACACGGGGCAACACCTGCAATATTCCCAAAACGGATTGCTGACAACCATCGCGTGGGGTATAGACGGCGAAGTGCATTATGCACTTGAAGGGAGCGTATTTATAGCCGGAGCCGCTGTACAATGGTTGCGCGATGCTTTGAAAATCATCCAAACAGCAAGTGACACGCAACCCATTTCAGAATCATTGTCCGGCGACAACCCGGTGTATTTTGTGCCAGCATTTTCCGGTTTGGGTGCGCCTTACTGGGACATGAATGCGCGCGGAGCAATCTTCGGACTCACTCGCGACACCGGAGCCGAACACCTCATTCGCGCGACTTTGGAGGCGATTGCCTACCAGACTGTGGACGTTTTGCAAGCCATGCAAAAAGATTCAGGAATCGAACTGCAAGCATTAAAAGTGGATGGAGGCGCATGTGTAAATGATTATCTGATGCAATTTCAGGCTGACATGTTAGGCGTTCCAGTCGAAAAACCCGAATGTATTGAATCTACCGCCATGGGAGCAGCTTACTTAGCCGGTTTGGAAATCGGTTTGTGGAGCAAGGATCAAATTCTTCAAACCAAAGAAATAGAAAAAACATTCATCCCGGCTTTCAACAGCCTAAAGCGGGAAAAGCTTTACAAAGGATGGCAAAAAGCACTTAACAAATCAAGAGAATGGCATGAAGAAGATTAAATTTTCCGTTAAAGACAGACCGCAAATTTTAGCCAAACTAAAAAATACCGAATTTGATCTTTTAGTCATTGGCGGAGGTATCACCGGAGCAGGCATCGCGCTCGATGCGGCTGCGCGGGGTATGAAAGTAGCCTTGGTCGAAAAGAACGATTTTGCTTCAGGAACCAGTAGTAAATCAACCAAACTCATTCACGGCGGATTGCGCTATCTCAAACAATTCGATTTTTGGCTGGTCAAGGAAGTCGGGTCGGAGAGAGCCATCGTCCACCGGATTGCGCCGCATTTGGTAGTCCCCGAAAAAATGTTGTTGCCCATAGTCGAAAATGGCAGCTATGGCACTTGGCTCACCTCCATCGGCCTAAAAGTTTACGACATTTTGGCAAGTGTGGAAGGAGAAGACAAAAGGCAGATGCTCGACAAGAAAGAAGCTTTAGAGAAAGAACCATTGCTTCCCAAAAAAATCTTGAAAGGCGCGGGTTATTACGCCGAATACAGGACTGATGACGCGCGTTTGACCATTGAAAACATCAAAACAGCAGTTGCGCATGGAGCGACCATACTTAACTACGCCAAAGTAAACGAATTTTTGTATCAAGACGATACGGTTTGCGGAGTGGTTGCGGAAGACGAAATCACCAAAGAAGTTTTCAACATCAAGGCGCGATTGGTTATCAACGCGACCGGGCCGTGGGTGGACGAACTGAGGTCAACAAATCATTCCAAAAAAGGAAAGCAGCTTCACCTGACCAAAGGAGTACATTTGGTAGTCCCTTATGAAAAATTTCCGGTAAAACAATCCGTATATTTCGACATCCCTGACGGGCGGATGATGTTTGCCATTCCGCGTGGGAATATCACCTATTTTGGCACGACAGACACCAATTACCAATACAACAAAGACGAAGTATTGACCGATGCCGCCGATGCCATTTACCTCATCAGCGCTGTCAATAACATGTTTCCTAAGATAAATTTGGAGATGAAAGACATCATTTCTTCTTGGGCAGGTTTGCGACCGCTGATACACGAGGAAGGAAAATCAGCATCGGAGCTTTCCCGTAAAGACGAGATTTTTATTTCCGATACCGGGCTGATTTCTATCGCGGGCGGAAAGCTTACCGGCTATCGGAAAATGGCCGAACGCGTGGTGGACAAATCGAGTGAGCTTCTCGAAGAAAGATACAAAATGACCGTTAAACCTTCCACCACAGAGAAAATATCACTTTGTGGCGGACCGTTTAAAAATTATAAAGAAGTTAAAAAATACATTCAAAAGATTTTTGAACGGATAGCTCCTGCCGGATTTGATGAAAAATATGCGCAGTATTTGGTGAATACCTTCGGCAAACAAACCGATTTAATTTTGGCGATTTTTGACAAATTAACCACACAAAACACAAATGCCATCCAACAGATGGGGCAAGCCGAATATATGTTCTGCGTTGAGAATGAAATGATTGCCAACCCGATGGATTTCTTTATCCGCCGGACGGGAAGATTGTATTTCGATATTGCAAGCATTCCTGTTTTGATGGATACGGTGTTGCAAACCCATCGGCAGTTGTTCGATTCTGATGAAAATACCTTAAAAGGATATCGCTTGGAATTGGAAAATCAAATGGAAAAACATAGCCGGGTGGCAAGAGTGGTTTGATTTTATGGATATTAACCGGAGTTCGATTAATCCAAAATGCGTCAGTTTGAGTGAAATTCCGAGAGGAATTTTGCATCGAAAACCAGCGTTTTGGGTACAAATCCTATTCTCGATACACTTTGATTCCAAATTCTTGGGATCAAAGCATTCGAATTGACGGTTTTTGTAACCATTATAAAATAATCGAACTCAGGTTATTAAGATGCTGTGACTGGCTTGTATTTTTTTAAATAGGCGGTTATTGTCCGGCAAACAGAGTCCCGAAGATTCCGACTGCCAATTCTATCCAAATGAGAAAGAATATCCCTATAATTACTGCACAGAGGATGATTCTGTGCTTGATTTTGGTTACTTTCCTCCATACAAATTGACACAACAAACCAGTACTGAGCAGCAAGAAGCCCATTGCTACAAAATCGAAACCGGTCCAGACAACTTCGTCTGTAAATTGCATCGCGATGAACGGAATGAGCAACAGAACTGCGACAGTTATTAAGATGAAGATACTGTTTTTGTTTATCATGAAATATTTTTACTAAGTTAGTTGAAGTAGGGAAAAAGGATCTTTTTCAAAACAGCCCGTACAATTCCGCATCGATTTTGTTGACTGCAAAGCCGAGGTCTTCTTGGTTATCGACAAAGTTGAGTTTGTCCACATCGATGATGAGGAGCTTTCCTTTGTCATAATTCTGAATCCAGGCTTCGTAGCGTTCGTTGAGCCGGCTCAGGTAGTCTATGCTGATGGAGTTTTCATATTCGCGTCCGCGTTTGTGGATTTGTTGCACCAGATTGGGGATAGAACTTCTTAGGTAAATCAGCAAATCGGGTGGTGCCACCAACGATTCCATCAGGTTGAAGAGCGTACGGTAGTTCTCAAAATCGCGGTTGGTCATCAGTCCCATCGCATGTAAGTTTGGGGCAAATATGTGAGCATCTTCGTAGATGGTTCGATCCTGAATAATGTTTCGGCCACTTTCCCTGAATTGGAGAATCTGGCTAAAGCGGCTATTCAAAAAGTATATTTGCAAGTTGAAAGACCAACGCTCCATTTGGTTGTAGAAATCGTCTAAATAAGGATTGTCCACGACATCTTCATATTGCGCCTCCCATTTAAAATGTTTGGAGAGCAGTCCGGTCAGGGTCGTCTTTCCGGCTCCGATGTTTCCGGCTACAGCTACGTACATAGAAAAAAGTTTAAGGTTGAAAACTAAGGTTGTAAACAGTCAGTTGATTGTTTTGGTAAAGATATAATTTATCATTGGTAATCGAAAAATCCTTGAAATTAGTTTTTTCCAAAGGTATCGGGATAAGTTCTCTGAATTTGACATCGAAATAAAACAATTTTCCGTCTTGAACAAAGAGCAACGAATCTTTGAATCGGTGAGCTTTGGAAGCATTTTGCAATGGAAACTCAGAAACCGGGCTGCCGTAAATATTGTACTGTATGAGTCTTTGTTCGGTCAGTAGCCAACAGAAATTATAGTTGCTCAGTTGTGCTTTCACCTTATCGGCGATGGGTTGGGTGGCGACCAAGGCTTTGTCTTGGGCATAATTGTAGAGTTCGAGTTGCTGCAAATCGACATTAAAAACCCAGAGATTCCGCTCATAGGAAGTGGTGCAATGTGCCACCATTCGATAGGTTTTATTCGTGTTGAAATCGATGCGTTGAATTTCCGATAATTGATTGTCCAAGACAATAGCACGATTAAAATCTTTGTAGAAAAGGGTTATTTTAAGCGGATTCAGCAAATCAACCGAGGAAATGTCACCCAAACTAAGCGCGTAAAAAGAAAAAACTTTATTGGCAGCTTTTTTATAAAAAACATTTCCTTGGGTGTAATACAAATTACCAAAACTGTCGGCACCCCAAAAAGTATCTGCTTCTAAAGCAATCGAATCACTTACCGATATGCTGAAACGGGGTTGCGCAGTAAAGACAATCGGAACAAAAACTAAGAAATAAAGCAGGCTTTTCATTAAAAGCCAAAGTACGAAAAATCCGGAATATGATAATCACAACAGCAGCTGATTTATTTTTTGCATGCCATGGGCTTTTTTATTTTTTAAACACCCGCAGAGTCAGAGCAAGAAGCGTGTTTATTTCTTGAATCCAATGATAGTAGAACACTTAATTCTTAAATCGCCTCAGTATTTTCAGCCGAAAATCTGCAAGCAAAATGCTATCTTTAGGCTATGTTGAAAAAAATCAGTTACCTTAGCTTCTAAATATCTTTCATCATCCAATGAACAATCACATCAGGCTTTTTGGTTATTTGGGATTATTGGCTTCCGTGATGGTAGGAATCGGCGAATTTTTATTGCATTTCAATCCGGGTGGGTTTGATTCGGAAGTGCCTTTCGGTTATTTTTTGGATATCCCGACGGATCGGCTCACATTAGGGCATTATATTTTGGTGCCGTTTATCCCTTTCTATATTTTCGGCTATTGGCACATCTATCTAGCCTTGCGGACGGGTAGTAAAAACCTCGCTTTTGCTGTATTGGCCTTAGGAATTTTTGCCTTTGTCATCGGCGGTATTTGGGTCGGCTCGCGGGCAAATTTGGGCGTGATGGTTCAAGCCTTACACGAAGCCAATGTGCCCGGCTTGGAACGGAAACTCATTGCTTCTTACGAATTGCATCTGGAAAATCTGGTGCAAATCTTACGGATTATCATCTTGCTGTTGTCTGTCTGTTTTGTTTCGGCCATTTTGAAAGGCGGAACAATGTACCCGAAATGGATGGCATTTTTCAACCCTATTTTACTCTTGTTGATTGTTTTTGTCTTGTTCTTTTTCGTCCGCCCTATCGGGCAATATTTAGCTCCGACAGCGATGAATGTTGCTCATCTTGGCCTGTTTGCCGCTTCTTTGATAGCACTCAAAAACAAAAATATTCCGAATCAATAAACTCAAAATTTATCTAATGAAAAAAATTATCATAGCAGTTGGTTCAATACTCATCATTGCCTTCATTTTTGTCTTGTGGTTTTTTAAATCAGATGCTTCCAATCCCTATCAGGACATTCAATGGGGAAGATTTGCCGGAAGTTGTGAAGGCAACGAGGTGCCAGACAAGGACTACGGGAAAAATTTTGCTTCCTGCGACTACACGATCCCGGAGGAAGAAATCCCGTCTTTTAGCCAAATCCCGTTTGCTTTTACCAATACTTTTGACAACAAAAAGTCGCTTCCGCTGATGGCTTCCGCCCTGATTGACATAGACAATGACGGCATCGATGAAGTATTTGTCGGTGGTGGTGTGACACAAGAAGATGCATTGTTCAAATATACCGAAACCGGGTTTATCGATATTTCCGCACAAGTAAATCTACCCAAAAAGCCCAAACAAACTACCACGTTGGGCGCAGTTTCTTTCGACTTGGACAAGGACGGCCTGACCGATTTGCTCCTGACCGGAGACTACGGAATTCTGTGGTATCGCAACACCGGAAAGTCATTTGAAGCACGAAAAATAGACGTAAAATTGAACGATAAATCAACCGCGGCTACCCTAACCGTCGGCGATTACAACAAAGACGGACACGCCGATATTTTTCTGTGCAATTACATCCCATTAAGCAAAATGGAGGGGCAAACCATTTTTAAAGATACCAACTACGGCGCATCGAGTTTGTTGCTGCAAAACAATGGAGACAACACTTTTAAAGATATTACCGATGAAGCAGGCTTGGCCTACATCCACAATACTTTTCAGGCGATTTTTGTGGACATCGACAACGACCGTTTTTTAGATTTGGTGGTAGCCTACGACACGGGCGAAGCGAGGACTTATAAAAACTTAGACGGCAAAACCTTTCAATTGATGCCCAATCCGCTCACCGGAAAATATGCCTATCCGATGGGGATTGCCATGGGCGATTACAACAACGACGGGTTGATCGATTTCTTTTTCTCCAATACCGGGAGTTCTGTCCCCTCCTTTTTGGCAAGAGGCGATTTAGCTGAAAATGACGAATTTGTAGGCGAATGGATTTTGCTCCGAAACGATCGGAATTTCAAATTTACAGATACTGCCAAAGAGACAAAAATTGCGGATTTTGAATTTTCATGGGGCGCTGTTTTTCAGGACTTCAACTTAGACGGATTGCAGGATTTGGTGGTTGCGGAGAATTATGTAGATTTTCCGCCGCACAAATTGTTCAAGCTGCCTTGCCGCTTTCTCCTTCAACGGCCCGATGGTACTTTTGGAGCTACGGAAGACCAATCGGGAGTCATCAATAAAAACTACGCCATCACACCCTTGACAGGCGATTTTAACTTGGACGGTTATCCCGATTTGATTTATGCCAACTTAGACGGGCCGGTTCAAGCACACATCAACAAAGGCGGGACACATCATTACCTCTGCGTCCGCTTTCCCGAAAACGCGGATTATATCGGCGCAAAAGTGGTTGTAGAAACCATAGGCGGGAAAACGTTGACCGATGTGTATGCCATCGGCGAAGGTCTGAGCAGCGATCAAACAGCCGCCCTGACCTTTGGGCTTGGCAACGCCACGAGTGTTAAAACCTTAAAAATCATCTTTCCTTCCGGCCAGGAAAAAACCATTGAGCACCCGGGCATTGACCAAGTGCATTTTGTGGAGATGTGAAATTTCAAGCGTGTAATAATCAAGTAAAAAGACATCGAGATTAGATTGTCTTGCCGTAATATTGTGACCTCAACCAAAATGCTACCCTTACCAACAAAATGAGTGCGGGCACTTCTACCAAAGGCCCAATAACCCCCGTAAAAGCTTGCCCGGAGTTCAGTCCAAAAACAGCAATCGCGACAGCAATTGCCAACTCAAAATTATTCCCGGCTGCTGTGAAGGCTACGGCTACATTTTTATCATAGCTTGCGCCACTCGCTTTTGTTACAAAAAATCCGATGAAAAACATCACGGCAAAATATATTAATAGTGGAATAGCAATGGTTAATACATCCATCGGAATTTGGACAATTAGCTCCCCTTTGAGTGAAAACATTACCACTATGGTAAACAACAAAGCAATCAGCGTTAGGGGTGAAATTGTTGGAATAAATTTGTTTTTATACCAAGTTTTTCCTTTTAATTTTACTAAAATAAATCGGCTTAAAAGTCCCATCAAAAAAGGAATCCCAAGATAAATAGCGACACTTTCTGCAATAGTTGCAATGGAAATTTCGACCAAGGCACCTTCAAAACCAAAATATGGTGGGAGAACGGTAATGAAAATCCAAGCGTAAAAACTATAGCCGAATACCTGAAAAACACTGTTTAAAGCGACCAAACCTGCACCGTATTCGCTGCTACCTTCGGCCAAATCGTTCCAAACCAGCACCATGGCAATGCATCTGGCAAGGCCAATCAGGATAAGCCCAACCATGTATTCGGGATAGTCGTGGAGAAAAACGATTGCCAGGACAAACATCAAGATGGGGCCGATTATCCAATTTAGGACCAATGAAACCGCTAATATTTTGACATTTTTGAATACCATCGGTAAAAGTTTGTAATCCACCTTTGCCAAAGGCGGATACATCATCAAAATCAACCCGATGGCAATGGGAATGTTGGTTGAACCCTTGCTAAACGAATCGATTACATCGGCAGAAGATGGATAAAAATAACCGATGGATACCCCAATTCCCATGGCTAAAAAAATCCAAAGGGTGAGGAATCGGTCTAGAAAACTTAAATGCTTCATGGTTTTTTATAGATTAAGTTTTGAGTGTTAAGTATTAAGTTGTCATAATCCAAAATTTATGAATCAACTGTTTATTTTCGAAAAAACCCAATACATTTCAGAGGCGATTTGCTCGGAGCATTCATCGTATTTTAGATTTTCTTGAGGTGTATCATCAAAAGCTTTCGGGTCGTTATATCTGATTGGGATGCGCATTTCAGCACCGAATACAACAGGGCAATTTTCATCGGCATGTGTGCAAGTCATGATGGCGGCAAAACCGAAATTTGGATTTATGGGATCTTCTACCAATTTTGAAAAAGCGAGCATCGGGCTTTTCCCTTTCACATAAAATACCTGATAAATGGGATTTTCCGGATGCTCATTTTTTTGAACCTGAAAACCCGCTCTGACAAGGGTTTCTACCGCTCTTTCGTTAAAAGCAGTTACTTCCACACCGCCTGAAAAACAATGAGTTTCTAAGCCAAAATAATACGCCATGGTTTGCGCCCAGATTTGCGCAAACTGGCTTCTCCGGGAATTGTGCGTGCAGATAAAGTGCAGGTTTACAGCTTCTTTGTTATCTATTTTGTGTTGAATGTAACCAAGCAAAGGCTGAAGAATTTCTCTCCGGGGCTTCGAAACTTTATTTTTAGAAACCGCTTGAATTGAATGTTGCAATTTGGTCAATAAAATCGATTTATGCAAACCCATTGCCTCGCATTTTAAATTAACAACAACCCGAATTGGGTCTGTATTTTGTTTCTGAGATTTCGGAAATATTGGCTTTCTTTTTGCCTGTTGAGCCGGGTTTTTTTCCAAAAACCGTAATGCTGAAAATTCCATGTTCATGTTTTTGAAATGCTTCGATTTCTTTCGGATTCAGGTATTTGCCGAGAATATCATCGGGAAGCGAAATGGGTTTTTCTTTTTGAATGGAAACCTCTTTGAATCCTGCATCCTGTATGTATTTTAGGTACGTGTCTTTTTGGATGGCTCCGGCAACGCAACCCGCATACATTTCGGCATCTTCTCGAAGCGCTTTGGGCAGGCCGCCAACCAACACGATATCCGAAACACTGAAATGGCCACCGGGCTTGAGGACGCGATACATTTCACTGAAAACTTTGGGCTTGTCGGGAACCAAGTTTAATACGCAATTGCTCACAACCACATCGATGATTTTGTTTGAAACCGGTAAATTATCGATATCCCCAAAGCGGAACTCGACATTGTTGAAGCCAAATTTATCGGCGTTGACTCTCGCCTTTTCAATCATCACATCGGTGAAATCAACCCCGATGACTTTGCCGGTTTCTCTAGTTTCATGCCGGGCAACAAAACAATCGTTACCCGCACCCGAACCCAAATCGAGAACGGTGTCGCCGGGCTGTATTTGTGCAAATTGTGTCGGCAAACCACATCCCAAGCCCAAATCGGCTTCGTCGACATAGCCTTCGACCGCGTTATAATCATCCATCATGATGTTATATACCTTATGAGATGAATTTTCCGCACCACAACACGAGGATTGATTGAACGATTTGGGTTGTTCCGCAATCAATGCGTACTTTTTTTGTACAATTTTTTTGAGCTCTTCTTCTGTCGTTTTCATGTTTAAAAAAATTTCGGGTTTCTTGTTTGCTGGTTTTAAAAATAAAATTTCCGCTTCCTGCTTCCGATTCCAATCAACAACAGTCTGCTTGATTTGTATATTGATATTGATTGAAAAATTGTTCAAAAAGTGCTTGTATTTCTGTCCATTTTTTGGGATGAATACAATAGTTTACGGTAACGCCTTCGATGGTTCCTTGAATGAGCCCTATTTCTTTTAATTCCCGCAAATGCTGGCTGATGGTAGGTTGTGCCAAGCCCAGTTCCTGCACCAAGTCGCCGTTGATGCAGGAGTTGGCTTTCAGCAAGTACTGAAGTATCGCCACCCGAGCCGGATGAGCCAAGGATTTGGCCAATTGTGCCAGTTCATTCTGCTCTTTCGTAAACAATTCTTTCTTAGTAAGCCCCATAGCTAAATTTATATATTGCAATATTACGATAAATAGATTTACAATTGAAAAAAAACGAATTTTTTTAAAAAAAATACAGGGATTGCACTTTACTTCCTTTCAAAATTTACAAATCTCGATGGGTTTTAAGTTCTGTCGTTGGATTCCAAAAGTGTTTTGAAAAATTGACGATTTCATCATTTTTGACAGTCAAACCTTCCGATTCGAGGAGTTGCTGCATCAGGTTGATGCCCGAAAAATGATGCTTTCCGGTGAGCATCCCTAATCGGTTTACAACCCTGTGCGCGGGGACATCTTCCAAAGCATGTGCGGCATTCATTGCCCAGCCGACTATACGTGCAGATTTTCCGGTTCCTAAATAAGTGGCAATTGCTCCATAGCTGGTTACTTTACCTTCCGGAATTTGTCTGACGACCTCATATACCCGGTCGAAAAAGTTAGCTTCCATTCCGGTTTTATAAAAGTTTAAACAAAGTTATCAGAGCCGCCAAAGCCGCGATAATCCCGATAATCAAATTCATGTTTTTAATAAATCGCTCGCTTTTGGATGCGATGTTCTTGGCAAATAAAATATAGACATACAACATTAAAAAAGTGCCAATTGAAGTACCAACCACAAAGGCTGCCGTATTGGGTTGTTCAAACAAAAACCAGCTGAAAGAAGCCATCGTGACGCTGATAAAAGCGTAGAAAGGAATGGGAAAAACATTGACAACCGACAAAAAAATTCCTAACAAGAACCGGCTTCTCTTGCTGCGGACGAGCTTGCTTTTCGGTTTTTTTTTCTGATAAGAGGCAACGGTCAAAAAGTAAATGGCTAAAATCACAAGTATCAGCAGCCCAAATCGTTGAAGATTGTCCACCCAATCAGTCCGGCTGTTGAGAAATTTGGCAAAGAAAAGCCCGATAGTCGATTGAATACTGACCACCAACGATGCACCTAAGGCAAACATCAAAGCCCTGGATTTGCCGTCTTTGATGGTTATTTTTGCCACATTCATATTGAGCATTCCGGGCGGGATAACCCCAATACCAGACAAAATAATCCCCAATACCAAATGCCAAATAAAATTCATGTTCAATCGAGTTTAAATCGGATATACGTGATGGCTTTTCTTTGTTCCAAATACTGTTGTTCATAAAAAGTTTGAACCGAAGTCACTATTTCAGGGCTTTCTGTATTGCCATATACGTCGTGGTGTGCGTATGAGATTGTATGTCCAAGCCCCTGCAAAATACCTAAGGTATAGCCGTGCATAAACTCGCTGTCTGTTTTCAAATGAATCAATCCGTTTGGTTTTAAAATGCGTTTGTACAGTGCTAAAAAAACCGGGTTGGTGAGTCGGTGTTTGGAGCGTTTGTATTTGATTTGCGGATCGGGGAAAGTAATCCAAATTTCTGCGACTTCATCTGTTGCAAAGATCTTATCAATCAGCTCAATTTGGATTCGTACGAAAGCGACATTGGGTAAATTTTCTTCCAAAGCCGTCTTTGCGCCCCGCCAAAAACGAGCACCTTTGATGTCGATGCCGATAAAATTTTTATCAGGATATTTTCGAGCCATCGCAAGGGTGTACTCGCCTTTGCCACAACCCAACTCGAGAATAAGATCCCCTTTATTTTTAAAAAATGACTGAAGCCAATTTCCCTTTAATGCGAACCGATTGTCCGTCAAAAGCGAACGTTCGGGCTGAACTACATTTGAAAAAGTTAAATTTTCTTTGAATCGCTTGAGTTTATTTTTGCTTCCCACGATGTTATTTAAAATTTTGGTAAAATTAAGGAAATATCCGGATGATAAAGGCCGATTATCTTTGTTGTTATATTAATTTTAGATGAACCACAGCAAAACCATCTTAGTAGCTCCTCTCAACTGGGGTCTTGGCCACGCCACCCGATGCATTCCCATCATCAGAGCACTGCTCAAAAACGGCTACCGGCCGTTGTTGGCATCCGATGGAGTAGCACTTTCTCTGTTGCAAAAAGAATTTCCGGAATTGGACAGCATAGAGTTGGCTTCCTACAATATTGAATATGCCAAAAACGGAAAGTTCTTCAAATCAAAACTCCTATTGGATATGCCAAAAATGATTTGTGCTATTATGAGAGAACGGAAATTTGTCAAACAGTTGGTCGATGAGGGCAAGATACACGGAATCATATCAGACAACAGGCTGGGCGTTTACGATAAAAGGATTCCATCGATTTTTATCACGCATCAACTCAATGTGCTTACCGGAAACACAACTTATCTTACCAGTAAAATGCACCATTGGTTTATCAAAAAATTTAACGAATGTTGGGTTCCTGATTTTGAAGAAGCAGACAATCTTTCCGGGCGATTAGGACATCTTAAAAACAAGAATATCAAGATTTTATATATCGGGCCATTAAGCCGGTTTGAGAAAAACGATACCGAAAAAATCTATGATTTAATGGTGATACTTTCGGGTCCTGAACCCCAGCGAACCATGCTCGAAGACAAACTTTTTAATGAAATAAAGAGTTATCAGGGCAAGGTTTTGTTTATCCGGGGCAAAATAGAGGCCAAACAAGAGATTTTTAATTTTCTGAATACAACGGTTTATAATTTTATGACTTCCGGCGAACTTGAAAAAGCGATAAACGCCAGTGACTTGGTGCTTTCCCGAAGTGGTTATACCACAATCATGGACTTGGCAAAATTGGAGAAGAAGGCGTTTTTTATTCCCACCCCGGGTCAGTACGAACAGGAGTACTTGGCAGAAAGGCTTCATTTTAAAGGGATTGTTCCGTCTGCGAAACAAGCGCATTTTTCCATCAAAAGTTTGGCTAAAACCGAGCTGTTTACCGGATTGAAAAATTTCGGGAAACCGACAGAAGATTTAGACCGTTTGTTTCACCTTTTCGAGGGTAAATGAAAATTCGGAGCCTACACCAAACTCGCTTTCGATGTATATTTTTTCGCCGTGAGCTTCTATAATGTGCTTCACGATAGCGAGGCCCAAACCCGATCCACCTTCTTCGCGAGAACCACTTTTGTCCACACGGAAAAACCGCTCAAACAGGCGCGGTATATGTTCTTTTTTGATGCCTTCGCCATTGTCTGTAATTCTGACAATTATTTTCTTTTTGGTTAAATTCTCAATGCTTATTTCTGTCGTGCCATCTTTCTTCCCGTACTTTATCGAGTTGACAACCAAGTTGGTAACCACTTGTTTGATGCGTTCCACATCACCATTCACCATGATCGGATCCGGATAATCGGTATCAAGCGTGAGGGTAATATCGCTTTTGGCAGCTTTCATTTCCAACAATTCAAGTACGTTTCTGACCAATTCAACAATATCAAAAGGCAGCTGCTTCAAATTGAGATTGCCGGTTTCGAGTTTAGTAATCATGTCCAAATCGTTGACGATGTAGATAAGCCTTTCCACCCCCGAGTTGGCACGCTTCAAATATTTGTGAATGATTTTTTTATCCTTGATGTTCCCGTCAAGCAAGGTCAGTATGTAACCTTGAACGGTAAACAATGGGGTTTTGAGTTCGTGCGATATATTTCCGATAAATTCTTTTCGGTAGCTTTCCCTGATTTTGAGTGCTTCTATTTCGAGCTTTTTGTCAGCGGCAAACTTCCTGACTTCTTTGGACAGGGTTGCCATATCGGTCGTTACGGGCTGGCTTTGGAAACTACTCGATTCGAGTAGCGATACATCGTCATAGATTTTTTTGATGCGTTTGTATATGAAATTTTCAACGCGGTACTGAATGACGAAAAATGAGGTGAGGAAAATGGCAATACATTGAACCATAGTGTATAACCATGTGATTTCCAAGAAAAAATATTGAAAAAACAAAGAAGAGAACGTCAATATCAGGGTGATAAAAATCGAAGTTCTGAAAGCAAAACGATATGTCCGTTTGAACTTGATAGCCATGTTATCCTACAAACTTATACCCGATGCCTTTGACTGTTTTGAAATAATCATCCCCTATTTTTTCACGTAGCTTACGGATGTGGACGTCTATCGTGCGGCCACCAACGACTACTTCGTTGCCCCAGACTTTATCCAAAATCTCTTCCCGTTTAAAAACTTTGCCGGGTTTTGAACAAAGCAGGGATAAAAGTTCAAATTCCTTTCTAGGCAATGCCATTTCTTCTTTGCCAATACTGATTTTATATTCTTCACGATTGATGATTAAATCCCCCAGTGTGACAATGTCGGATACCGTTTCATCCAGATCTTTCAGCCGCCTGAGTAAACTTTTCACCTTGCTCACCAACACCTTGGGTTTGATAGGCTTGGTGATGTAATCATCCGCTCCAGCTTCGTATCCGGCAACCATTGAATAATCTTCTGCCCGGGCCGTAAAAAAAGTGATGATAACATCTTTTAATTCCGGTATTTCCCTGATTTTTTCACAAGCTTCGATACCGTCCATTTCAGGCATCATCACGTCTAAAATAATCAGTTGGGGCAATTCTTTTTTGGCCTTCCAGACTGCTTCAAAACCATTTGAAGCCGTACTGATTTTATAACCTTCCGCGGAAAGATTGACCCCTACGATTTCTAAAATATCGGGCTCATCATCAACCAGCAGAATTTTGATATCCTTTTTTTTCATAAACTTCGTATTAAAATTACTTTAAACAGGTTAAAAAAAGTTTTTTTAAACTTAAATGTTGCGTAAAGATAAGACATATTGTTTTTTCTGATGCCCTTTGAGTTAACATAACTTTATAGTAACGAAAAGTTAATGTTTCATTTTGAAAATGTGAAATGTGGAAATGTGTTGATTCGAAGGAACCGCCTGCCTGCTGTCAGGCAAGTATGCCGGAAGTAAAACTTTCAACCAGACTGGAAGCATAAAAATTCGAATCGTATCTAAATTTTTCCATTTTTTCTATTTTTTTACTTCTTTTGATTCAGGTCAATTTTTTGGCGTAATTTTATATGCATAAATCCTAAAAACTCAATCATGCCAGCAGATTTTCTTCATTTGGCACTCATCCAAACTTCTCTATATTGGGAAAATCCGGATGAAAACCTGACTTCGCTCAGTCAAAAAATAGATGCGCTTCCCGAACAGTTGCAATTGATTGTTTTGCCGGAAATGTTCTCCTCCGGGTTTACGATGAATCCGGGTGTTGTAGCCGAAACCATGCATGGAAAATCGGTCGTTTGGATGCGCGAAACTGCCATAAAAAAGCAGGTGGCTTTGGTGGGAAGTTTGGTTATTGAGGAAGACAAGCAATATTTCAACCGGCTTATTTTTGCACATCCAGATGGGAAACTTGAAACGTATGACAAGCGGCATCTTTTCACCTTGGCCGGAGAAAACAAGGTTTATACTTCCGGTGAAGAGCACTTGATTGTGGAATACAACGGTTGGCGGATTTGCCCGTTGGTTTGTTATGATCTTCGTTTCCCGGTTTGGTCAAGAAACACTGAAAACTATGATTTGTTGATTTATGTGGCCAATTGGCCCAAACCGAGAATTGATGCTTGGGATGGTTTGTTGAAAGCACGTGCAATCGAAAATATGTGTTACACAACCGGTGTGAATCGAGTAGGATTTGACGGCAATCACCACGAATATTCAGGCCATTCGGCAGTTTATGACGCACTTGGGAGCGTAGTTGTTGCCCCGCAAATTGATGAAGAAAAAGTTGTGACGGCTGTACTCGACAAAAAATCGCTTCAATCTATACGCGAAAAACTCAAATTTTTGGAGGATCGAGACATGTTTAATTTGAAATAAAAGTTTCGAAAACATCCCAATTGGCTCGTATATCTAACTCTGCCGGAAAATATTCGATTCGTTCGGGTTGCCGTTTTGAGAAATAATCGCCTGTATCCCATTTGCCGTTCCCATTGCTGTCGTAGATGATTCTAACGGTATATTTCATCGGATCCAAAAACAGAAATTCGGCTACTTTGTTTTGTGTAACCAGCTGTTCGGCCAGAACGAGCCCGGCATTGTTGAGCAGTTGGACAATGATGGGGAATTGTTGGATATTCTTTAAGTCCATATTAAGCCGGCCGTAGTCGCGGTCGTTTTTGGTTGCTATTTTTATGTTGAGCGTGTCGTTGCTGTGTTCATAAAAATCGGTCAAAGCACCCGGCAGCAATTTGATGTTGTACCGTTGGCTTTCTTCTTTTGCAAAAGCGATCGAAAAAAGTTGAATGCTATCTAATTTTGCCTCAAACGAGATAGGGACGGAATCATTACTAAAAACGAAAATCTTCTCCTTGTCAAACCTTTCTAACGGTATTTCGGATTCTAAATAATAGGATTTATTGAGCGGCAAAGTCCCCGTGTAAACTGGCCTAAGCAACAACGAGTCTTTTTTCATTTTTTTGAAAGGAATTGCAAACGTGTCTATTTTCTTTTCATTGCTTACCTTCAAACGTAGGGTGTCGGCTTCTACGTCTTTAAACCAATAATAGAGGGTATCTTTTGTTTTATCGGCTGTGACGCGGTAATCAAAATCCTTTAGCATGGGCGAGAGTATGTCAATTTTCATTTTTTCCGGACTGCCTTCATACCCGAAAATCAAACGGTTGGCGCTTGCTTGTGTTGGTTTGAGCGCTTTGAAAGTATTGACTTCTTTGAAGAGTGTCAATGCATAAACACTATCTGTCGGCAGGGTGATGTATTCTTTTTTGAAGCCGATTTTATCGGTTTTTTGGTTGTAGAGGTAGTTGTTGTTTTTGTCTTTGAGCGCGGCCAGAAAGTAGGTTCCGGGCTTCATGTTTTCAAAATTATATACAACCGCGCTATCCAAAGTGCTGGTGATGTAAGTGGGCGGGAGTTTGTAAATAATGGAGTCGTTGAATTTTTCGTTTACTTCATACAACATCACAGACACGAAATTGTCCGGCACTTTTAACAAAGCATCTTTGATTGTCCCCGAAAGGGTTAAAGAATCAATATATTTACCGGTAGAAAATACATATTTGAAAAAAGAAAAAGGATTTGCTTCGTTGTTGTCTTCTACGCTTTGGCCAAAATTCATGGTGTAAGTTGTGTTTTCAAGCAAAGTATCCCGGATTAGTATATCGATGAATTTGGTGGGTAAACCTTGCGGCCTAACTTCCGGGAAATACTTCATCGGGGGAGAAATGATGAGTTGTTTCTGAACGTCTTTCAACCGGACGAACTCATCAAAGTAAATCCTTATTTTTTTTGCGGTAAATTGGGTCGAAAACGTATCGGGTTGTGCCTCTACCATGCGGGGTGGCAACAGATCTTTGGGACCGCCTTCGGGTGTGCCTCTTTTTGCACATTGAACTAAGGCCAATAGGGCAAACACAAAAAGTATGAGTTGATACGGCCGCGCAAACTTCATGATTTTATTTTTATACAAAGAAAAACTTTTTTTGCGAATGTGCCATGACAAAATCTTTTCCGCGAACCCCTCACCATCTGAAGGTAAAAAGACGGCGGAAACTATCGGCAAAAGTCTACACCTGTCGGAGGTGCCTGCATAAACCTTCATTTAAAAATAACTGGAGTGCCTAAAAAATCCTAAAAATGTTCTGAATATTAAGGGACGTTTAAGAAAATGAACTACCTCAATTTCTTTAGGCCACTTTGAGCATTTACCTGTGTCAATATTTTATTCGAAAAACACCTTCAGTCACTTCGATGGGATTTCCTTGTTGGGGGACAATGAAGTTAAACCTGCCCTCTACAATCCGGTTGGCGGTGTCGTGCTTGTTGATAAAAAGCGTGCCGCTTTCCCCCTTTCGATCGATTCCGTTGGGTGTGTAAAATGCGGCATTGATGTTTCCCCCACCAAAATTATGCGTCCCGACAGTGACATCTACGGGAAACTGAATCGTCATGGAAGGCAAACCGGTTGTGGTGGCGTTCATCACTCCAATAATCCCATTTGTGACTGAAACGGTAATGACCTGAGTCGAAAACGGGTTGCCGTTTACTTTGGCAAAGAAATGATTGCTGAACGGCAAATCGGAATCATCTCCTCCGCCATTATCGCCATCGTCTTCACCATCACCCGAATCATCTCCACCGTCTTCAATTGGTTTGAGCAGGTCTGGATTAAATTCTGTGATGTCTAATTCGTAAAAAATCCCTTCCTTAAAGAAATATTGCAATCCGTTATTAGTCAATGCATCAAACCGGAAAGTTCCGGTAATACTCGGTTTTTCAGTATTGAAACGGGCTATTTCTATCGTTCCTTTGGAAAGAAAAGGCAATGTTTTGACGGTTGAACCGCTGAGCAAGTTTTCGTAAGTAATTTCACTGGCCGCACTGACTCCGACCGTGTAGTTTCCCGGCTGAAAAGAGGCGGTTTGTACAATCATCTTTCGTTCGCCGTCACTTGCCACGATAATCAAAGTCCCATCGTCGAGGATGCTTGCCTTGACGGTTTTTGCCCGCCAAAATTCGTTTTGCACCACCACCTGAAAAGCATTGCTGTTGTCTTCGATATCGTCTTCGCAAGACCATCCGAATACCGCCAAGAGGACATACAAAAAACGTATTGGTTTAATACTTTTCATGTCGTAAAAATAACGGAATGTATGAAACGGAAGTGTTAATCCTTAAACTTTAACAACTAAAGTTCGTTGTTGCAAATTGCTTTCAATAGCCAATTCTATCAGTTGAACGACCTGCAAAGCTTCATCCGCTTTGACCATGAGTGGCTTGTTTTCTGTCAGATGTTGATGCAGGTTTTGATAAAAGGCCAAATAGTTTCCGACATGGCAATCCACAGAAACAGCCTCCATATTTAAGCCCTGAAAGGTGTAAAGGCAAGCGGGTTGAGGCTGTAATTGTTCATGCCAAGTTTCCGTTGAAACCGGGAGAATGCCTTTTCGAAGGACTTCTTCTTGCCCATCCGTACCGCCAATTTCGAGTGTTGCCTCTAACCCGGTAGCGCGATACGCTAAACTGGGGGTACGACTCAGCATGTTGGCTCCCAACCGAACACTAAGCCCCGTTTTGTAGTTTAGAAAAATCTCGAAATCATCGACGGTTTCCGCGCTCGGACGTTGCGAATTCAATCTGGCAAACAAGGTTTCGGGCTTCCCGAAAAGCTGTAAACTTTGGTCTATCAAATGACTGCCCAAATCATACAAAATACCACTTCCGGGCATGGGCTTTTCTTTCCACGAGTTGGCCCGCAATTCTTTTCTGTACCGGTCAAAACGCGCTTCAAACTGAACGATTTTCCCCAAAATATTTTTGTCAAAATATTCTAATAAAGTGAAATAACCCCCGTCGAGCCTGCGGTTGTGAAAAACAGTCAGTGTTTTTTTAACTTTTTTGGCCAGTTCGATGAGCTGTTTAGCCTCCTCAGAAGTTACGGTAAAAGGCTTGTCAACCACCACATTTTTCCCGGCTTGCAGGGCTTGAGCCGCTTGTGGAAAATGTAAGTGGTTGGGAATCGAAAGTACAATGGCATCCAAATCGGGGTTGGCAAGCAAATCGGCGTACTCGTCCACCAAAGGAGTATCCGGAAAATGGAGTTTGGCATGTGCCCGATTGCTTTCCGAACGGGTGTGGATGGCCGTGAGTTGCAATCCCGGCGTGGAAGCGATCAGCGGCGCGTGAAAAAACCGCCCGCCGGTACCAAATCCCGCTAAACCTATTTTGATGGTTTTCATGTGTTATTGTTATCGTTTTGCAGATTTGCGATGGGCTGGCTTTTTAGTACAAATGTTCATTCGGAGAACTGAGTTTTCTGTAACCACAAAACTTTCTGTGTAACACGAAACCCACCTATTGCAAATGTGCCGTTTTATTCTATCCATGTCGCTTTACTTTCCTTGATTGTCCAGAGATTGCCGTTTCTCTCAAGTGTCGCTTCACCCCCTTGATAGCCAACTCTAAAGTCAATTTTTGCTTTTGTTAATGTCTTGTTGAAAATAATTACACCAATGTCCGGATGAGTTTCAAGATACCAACATCCCCCCAATGTCCATGCAGAATTGGGATGTATGGCCGTAATATTTCATACCGTTTTTCGCTATCTCCGTCAGGCCTTGCAGGATTCATAATATTCACTTTACCAAGTTTTGCTGATTCTGTCCCCAAAAATTTATTGATAGATTTAGCATACTCGTCAGTTAAATAAAGAACTTTATCCTTGTCTAAATTTATTGGTGGTCTGAAATTTTCTATTGAATCTTTTTTTGATTTCTGCCATTCAAAATCGTCAAAGTTGTCGGTGAGCAGAATTGAATAAAATATTTTGTTCTGAACTACAACATACTTGCATTTTGAATTTAGGTCGTTTTCCCATTCCCAGTCTCCAAGTTTTAATAGGTCAAGAGGCTTGTAGAACTCTTTATAAACATCGAATAATGCATTAATGGTGTCGTTTTGATGTATGAAGTCATCAGAATTTGGTTTTATTGTCCTGTTCCAATCAACAAATATTTGTTCGAAGTTGTTAGGTTGCATTTGTTTGAAACTGTACTCTAATTTATCGTAGAGTAGAGTAACGGTAAAGGTTGGTTTGTATGCGTCTTCAACTTTTGGATTACTTATTTTGGTATCGCTATTCTGTTGTAGTCCACATGAAATAAGTTCGAAAAAAATTGTCGCAAGTAAAATATGTTTTGTCGTTGTCTTCATTTTTAAAACTGCTTGTAGCTAATCGAATGAAAAGTAAATCAAGAATCAAGACATTCGTTTCAACTGTTTTTTATCAATTCTTTGCACTTTCTTCCAACGAAACTTTCTTTTGATTTCTGAGTGAAATATACGTTTGATAAGTTTCGGAAAAGTTCATGCGTTCTTCGATGACTTTGTCAAACTGATTTAAAAGACCCAATGATAGTTCGCAGGCTTCCCGGATGGCATGCCGGTTGCCCTCGTTCGCGGTTTTGTAATCAAATATCTGATGCTTTTGGGCGTAGTGATTCAACAACACACCCGCTTTACGGTGTATCATCATACGAACGCCTACTTTTTTTGCCACGATCAAATCGAGTATGTCATCAAATACAAAAAGGATTTCTTCCGGTTTGAGATTGTTTTGCGAGCAAATTTTTTCCAAAACAACTCTTTTGTCTTTCGCCCCCGAAAAAATTGCATCAAAATGCTCTCTTTGGGCAAAAAATTGCGCCGTCGGGTTGTTTTCTCCGGTGACAATTGCCGAGTAGGGAATTTCCTGGATCCTCAAATAATAAGCAAACCGGAGCATATTGATGCCCATCGAATCGGCTTCGGAAAAACTACTGATTTGATTTTCAGATTTGCTGCCGGAATGAAAAACACCATCCCAATCAAACAACAAGGCTTTGATTCCTTTGAGTTTTTCTGAAAGTTTGGCAGGCGTTGTGCGAAAAACACCTCCATTGTTTTCAAACAGTTTTTGTATGTTTTCAAAAGATTTAAACATAGTAAAAAAGAGGTCTTTCGACCTCTCCTATTTTTTATTCGATTAGTTGCTGAATGTCGAGCATTCCGACCACTTTCCCGTTTTGAGTGACTACCAGTTCATCGACTTTCGTTTCGCTGAAAATTTGTTGTGCTTTGTAAAGCAACTCGTCCGCATCAATGGATTTTGGTTTTTTAAGTTCCAAAGACGACAAGGTGTCTCCGATAGACCCGCCGGCTTCAATCAATCTTCTCAAATCGCCGTCTGTGAAGATTCCGATAGCCTCGCTTGCACCGTTGACAACGGTAACTGCACCAAAACCTCCGGCAGTCATTTTCACCAAACAATCGGCTATGGTATCTGTGGCTTTAGCAACCGGGTTTTCTTTTTTGAGTGCTTGCGAAACTTTCACCATCATGAGCCGGGTGTGTTGTTCGAACTCTTTGGTACCGATGGTGGTGAAGTTGTTTTCTGTAAGTTGTTTCATGATTTTCCAAGGCACAGTCACGGTGTGGACACCGATGTTGATGGCATTGCGCACATGTTCTGCATTGCGCACGGAAGAGAACATGACTTTGGTGTTGTATCCATAGTAGTTTACCGCATCTACGCATTGTTGAACCAACGCCAATGCGTCGTGTCCTTGATCTTGCAGCCTTCCAACAAGCGGGCACACGTAAGTAGCTCCGGAATTCATCGCCATATAGGCTTGTTGTAAGGTGTAAACCAAGTGGACATTGACCAAAAACCCTTGATCGGTCAGAATCTTACAAGCTTTGACACCTTCAAGAGATACGGGTATTTTGTAAACAGTTTTCGCGCGGTCAAGCCCAAGTGCTTCTTGACGGTAGGCTTCTTGCACGATTTCGTCTGCGTTGGAGCCCAAGGCTTCAATTTGAATGACATCGACCATCTTTGATAATTCGACAATCGCCGCATCAATATCTGTGATGCCGTGGCGGTGCATAAAGGTTGGGGTGGTCGTCACGCCGGCAACGATACCGTATTTGCTGACTTCCCTGATTTCGTTGATATCGGCTGAATCTAAATAAAGTTCCATAGTATAAAATTAAGGTTGGTTGGTTTATTTTTTTCTGTATTTAACTTCGGTGTTGTGCAATTCCAAAAGGGGTTTCAGGAATTCCTCAAGATGTGACATGTCCAGCTGGCTGGCTGCATCACAAAGAGCCTCGGAAGGACAAGGGTGCGTTTCGACAAATAGGCCATCTACGCCCGATGCCACACCGGCTCTAGCCAATACTTCCAAATATTGTCGCGCGCCCCCTTTGGGATCAGCACTCGGTGTTCCGTACTTTCGGATGGAATGGGTCACGTCAAAAATGACCGGATACCCGATTTCATTCATGTGGTAGAAACTTCTCGGGTCAACAATCAAATCGTTGTAGCCAAAGACATAACCTCTTTCAGTCAAGAGAATGTTGTGGTTGCCGACCGATTCGATTTTTTCAACCGGTTTAATCATGTTTTCAGGAGCCAAGAACTGTGCGTGTTTCAGGTTCACTGCTTTTTGTTGTTCGGCAACCTCCAAAACCAATGAAGTCTGCATCAACAGGTAAGCAGGTACTTGCACCACATCGACTACTTCGGCAACTTCTTTGACATGTGACGGATAATGCACATCTGTCAGTATTGGGAAGCCAAATTCTTTGCGTATTTTTTCGAGGATGCGCAAGCCTTTTTCTACACCCGGACCGGAGTAATAATCGGCTGAACTTCGGTTGTCTTTCATAAAAGATGATTTGTAAATCACCGGAATGCCGAGTTTTTCGGTTACCTCTTTGATGGTCTCGGCAGTGCGCATCATAATGGATTCAGTTTCGATGACACAAGGCCCTGAAATCAGGAAAAGCTGATCTTCCCCACAAGACACATTGCCTACTTGTACTTTTTTTTGACTCATTTTATTTCTTTAGATAGTATTTATTACTAATTAGTGTTTTTCATTATTTTTAAACGCAGCGTTATAAGCTGAGACCGCTGGGCTAATAATTGTTTACGACTGTCATAAACAATTTAATTGATTTGACAGGGTTATTTAACCAGCATTTTGTTTTTCATCATCATCCTGACAATTTCCACATCTTCTTTTGTGTCCACCGGAATAGTTTCGTGGGTTGTGATTCCCACCCTGATTTTTTTTCCGTTTTCGAGCCACCGGTTTTGCTCCAGCGATTCCGCTTTTTCAAGGGAAGTTTGTTGGATATTTGCAAATTCCTCCAATGCCTTCGGACGAAATCCGTACATACCCACATGCCTGTAAAACGTATGCCGTGAAGTCCATTCAGCGGGTTTTGCATCGCGGACAAAAGGAATCACCGAACGGCTGAAATACATTGCATGACAATATTTGTCAAACACCACAAAAACACCGGTTTGTGAAAGTTTCTCCATCGGTTTGGACGGTATGACCAAGGTAGCCATTTCTGTATCTTCCGCATCAAAACACTTTGTTAAAGTTTCGATTTGTTCCGGCTCAAGTAGTGGCTCATCTCCTTGTATGTTGATGACCACTTCAAACGTTTCTCCGGTTGATTGGGTGTGTTTTTTATAAGCTTCCAAACACCGGTTGGTGCCTGTGTTGTGATTTTCCGCGGTCATCACCACTTCACCGCCAAAATTTTTGACCGTGTCAAAGATGCGTTTGTCATCTGTGGCCACAAGCACATGATTTAATATTATTTTCGCACGTTCATACACATGCTGTATCATCGGCTTGCCACACAAATCCATCAAAGGTTTGCCCTCAAGCCTTGTAGATGCGTATCGAGCCGGTATGATTCCTATTATCTTCATAATTTGACCGTGCAAAGGTAGTTTTATTTTTTTTTATGAATAATCAGTCCGGCTTAAAATGACTGTTATTTTTTTGTAAATGTATGAAATGAATAGGCATAGGCGTGTTTTTCATCCGCCGGATGGTGTTCAATAAATATTTCTTGCCAGACATCGGCAGGAAGATTCGGGAAAAAAGTATCGGCTTCAAAAGTGCTTTCTACTATTGTAAGCTCAACCCTGTCAGCAAAGGGCAGAGCCAATTTGTAAATTTCACCCCCACCCAGCACATAAGGGGTTTCATCGGTTTCTGCGGCTTTTTCTAAAGCTTCTTGGATGCTATGAGCTACCACCGCTTGCACGTTCGTATAGTTTGGGTTTGTGGTCAGGATGATGTGCCTCCGGTTGGGTAATATGCCTGGTAACGAATCAAAAGTTTTTCTTCCCATGATAACGGCATGCCCCAAGGTCAGTTGTTTAAACCGCTTCAAATCGTTGGGCAAAAGCCAAAGTAACTGATTGTCTTTGCCCAACTCGCGACTCTTTCCGATGGCTGCTATGATGGTTATCATTATTCCGTATCCATATTGGTTTTGTCAGGTGTTTCGAAAGATTTCTGTTCTAATTTTCGAGTCAACTCCTCGATGTGTTTTTTCTGCTTGGTTACTAACTTGTCTAATTGAGTCTTTTCCCAATCCGGTCCCATAAATTTATGGGTGACAAAAACGTTGATGAAATGAACGATGAGAAAGAAAAGCCAAATGGTAGTCAACCACAAATACCAATTATATTCGGGATAATAATTGAAAATCTTATTAAAAGTAAACAAGAAAATCCCGCCGACCACAAAAGCGATGAAATGATAGTAGAGCCTTTTCTTTTCTTTGATGCGGTTTTGTGCGTACAAAAACAAATCTCTTTGTTCGTCGTAAGTTGGTTCGGATGTTTTATTTTTGGAAAACATTTTAAAAGGATTGAGTAAAAACAAAATTAAGCAATTTTTAAAAACTTATGCAAGCTAATTTGAAAGATGAATTTCCGGTATTGCGAAGCTACACTTATCTCAACACACCTGCTTCAGGGCTTTTGTCCGAATCCTTGATGGAATACCGCCAAAACCACGACATTGATTATCTGATTGGCGGAAGTCTTTTTCGAGATACCCACAGGCCTTTTTTGGAAAGTGTCCGCAAAACCGTCGCCGATTTTTTTAATGCCGGTGCGTCAAATACCGTTTTAATCCCGAATTTTTCTTTCGGATTCCGGGTATTACTCGAATGCTTTTCCGAAAAGACCCAATTTTTAGTGGTCGAAGAGGATTACCCTACGCTGATTGACCCTTTGAACAAAAAGAAATTCCATCTTTTTTATGCTCCGAATGATGCTACTCTGGAGGAAAACATTGAAAAAGCAATCGAAATACATCAGCCCGATATACTGGCAATCAGCTTAGTACAATACATTGACGGGAAGAAAATCGATTTTCAAAAACTTAAATCGATAAAACAAAAATATCCTAAGTTGTTGATTATTGCCGATGGGACTCAGTTTTTTGGTACCGAGGTATTTGATTTTGACGACAGCCCGATTGATGCGGTGGGCGCAAGTGGCTACAAATGGCTCTTGGGTGGCTATGGAAACGGTTTTTTTATGTTTAAAGAATCTTTTAAAAAGCAGTTTTTTCCAAACGGGCAGGAAGATTTTATTGCGCATTTTGAATCGGGGCATCAGGACACTTTCAATTATGGCAGCTTGCAGTTTTCGTTGCAATATCTCAAGAAAATTGGATTGGAAACCATCCAAGCCCACATCCGGGAACTTTCGGAAAGGGCATTCAAAGGGCTTGCCGAGCTTGGGTTGCTTCGGGAAGATACACTCCAACGTGCGCAACACTCATCAGTTTTTAATTTGAAAGGCGATGAAAAATTGTTGGAATATCTCAAACAAAAGGACATCCTCGCTGCCTATCGCGGCGGCGGAATACGGATTGGGTTTCATTTCTACAACACTACAAAAGATGTGGATAAGTTGCTTGATGCTTTGCGGAAATATATCCATAAATAATATTGTTGAAAGATTTTGGCTTCATTTTCAATTTAGGGTAATGCGGATTCAATTTGAGATTTTCAAATGGTCACATTTCAAGCCGGAATAAAAAAAGCTAAAAAGTCAAAAGAATCGAGAAAATTAAAAAAACGGCTTAATCACAATCTATCTTAAATGGGAAAACTTTCAAGTTTCTAAGCTTTTAAAGTCCTGTTTATTACTTTTTTTCTATTGGATTCCGATTTTCGATAGTCACGATAACCATCGTGTTCGGGGCAAATTGACACATTTTCACATTTCATACGGCTACTTTTCCTCTTATTGGCGGGTGCGGGTCATAGCCGGTCAATGAAAAATCATCGTAAGTAAAGGCAAAAATATCTTTGACTTTGGGGTTTAAATTTATTTTTGGCAAAGGCCTGGGTTCACGGGTGAGTTGCGTTTGCAATTGCTCGAAATGATTGGTATAAATATGTGCATCACCAAAAGTGTGGATGAATTCTCCGGGAATCATCTCACAAACTTGTGCAACCATCAAAGTAAATAAGGCATAGGAAGCGATGTTAAAAGGCACGCCCAGAAAAATATCGGCAGAGCGTTGGTAGAGTTGACAGGACAAAACCCGCTTGCCGTCTGCTTGCTGTGTGGTGTAGAACTGAAAAAAAGCATGGCAGGGCGGCAGGGCGGCTTTGCCGTTGGCGACATTTTCGGCAAAAGAAACGGAAGTATCAGGCAGCACAGATGGATTCCAGGCAGAAACTAGCATACGCCGGCTGTCGGGATTGGTTTTGAGGATTTGGATGAGCTCTTTGATTTGGTCGAGCCCTTCGCTGTTCCAATTGCGCCATTGGTGGCCGTAAACAGGCCCTAAATTTCCATTTGAGTCGGCCCATTCATCCCAGATAGAAACGCCGTTTTCTTTGAGATAAGCTGTGTTGGTTTCGCCTTTCAGAAACCAGAGCAATTCATGGATAATCGATTTGAGGTGGAGGTTTTTGGTGGTCACCATCGGGAAACCTTCCTGCAAGTCAAAACGCATTTGATAGCCAAAAACACTTTGCGTGCCTGTGCCGGTGCGGTCGGCTTTTAAGGTGCCGTTATCAAAAACGTGTTTGACTAAATCTAAATATTGTTTCATGCGAAAAAATCTTTTTCTTGTTTTACCCGATAATCATCCCCGCGATGGTGGCCGACAGCAGGGAAGCCAAACTTCCGCCCAAGACGGCTTTCAATCCGAACTCCGACAGGTTTTTTCGCTGTCCGGGAGCCAACGACCCGATACCGCCGATTTGGATACCTATGGAGGCAAAGTTAGCAAAACCGCAAAGCATGTAAGTGGCCATAATCACCGATTTTTCGTAGGTGAAATGTACCACATTGGCCGGATTTTTCAAATCTGCCAATTGCACGTAACCCACAAACTCACTGGCCGCAAGCTTGATTCCAAGCAATTGCCCCATCAACATCAGGTCTTCTTTTGCCACACCGACCAGCCACATCAAAGGTGCGAAGATCAGTCCCAAAACCGTTTCGATGGAAAACTTGTCGTAAGGTGTATATTCGGCGATAAAACTGTTGAGCGTGGTCACTTGCCCAAACTTGTTGAAGCCATAATTAATCATGGCGATAAAAGCAATAAATACCAAAAGCATGGCACCAACATTGGCGGCAAGTTTCAACCCTTCAGTTGTGCCGTTGGCAATCGCGTCGAGTAAATTCGAGCCGATTTTATCGATGGAAACTTCTACGTCGGTATTTATTTTTTCTTGTTGCGGGTAGAGTATTTTTGAAATGACAATCGCGCCCGGGGCTGCCATCACGGAAGCCGCTAAGAGGTGTTTGGCATAAATCAATCTGGATGCGGGATCGTCACCACCTAAAAAACTGATATAAGCCGCCAGTACACCACCGGCAACTGTTGCCATTCCACCTATCATCACCAGTAATATTTCAGAGCGGTTCATTTTTTCCAGATAAGCTTTGATCATCAAAGGTGCTTCGGTCTGGCCGAGAAAAATATTACCTGCAACCGATAAACTTTCCGCGCCGGAAATGCCGAGCATTTTGGTAAGCAGCCTCGCCAATCCTTTGACGATAAATTGAATGACTCCCAGATAAAACAACAGGGAGGTTAAAGCCGAAAAGAAAATAATCGTCGGTAATACTTGAAACAAAAAGATGTAGCCGAAACTGTTGATGTCCATCATGTTTCCCAAGAGAAACGTACTTCCCGCCCGGGTAAAATCGAGCACGTGAATAAAAAGCTGTCCGACAAATTCAAAGGCAGATTTGACTATTGATATTTTCAATACTCCGATGGCCAAAATTAATTGTGCGACCAGTCCGATACCGACTGTTTTCCAATTGACAGCCCTTTTGTTGTTGCTGAATATAAAGGCAATCAAAACCAACATAATCATGCCCAGAGCACCTCTGAGCAGACTGTCTAATGAGAATCCGTTGCTCCCGATTAGTTTTTTTTCTGCGGCGATAACGGTTTTTTGCACCTTATTTTGAGCTTTAAAAGACCAAATATTTTCGCGATGTTTTAATTCGAGTACGGAATCATTCTGAACCAAAATTTGCAGCCGCATGCTCGGCACATCCGATTCGTTTTTGTAGAGAAATAGGTTGTTATATTGAATGCTAAAGTCTCCTGATTCTGAAATTGAATCTAAAGAAAGTGAATATTTTCCCTCTTTCAGTTGAATAAACCCGGTGTTTGGATTTTCAGGGTTTGCATCAAGCAACCATTTCTTTTCGAGCTGTTGGGCATTTGTAAACGTTGCAAAAAAAATGATTAAAAGAGTAAAATATTTAAACATATACTAAGTGGTTTGTTCTCTTTTGGAAATTTCGTCGCGCAGTTTTGCCGCTTTTTCATAATCTTCATTTTTGACTGCTTCTTCTAGAGCTGCGTATAAATCGCTGAGCGATTGTTTTGAATAATCGGGTGCGGGGGATTTGGCGGGATTTTCTATTTCGATATTTTCAATTCCAGTTTCTGAAATTACTTTCTTTTCCGGGTCATCTTTAGGGTTTATTTTGAGGAAGATTCCTGCTTTGTCCAAGATGTTTTTGTAGGTAAAAATGGGTGCTTCAAACCGCAAAGCCAAGGCAATAGCATCGGATGTGCGCGCGTCTATGATTTCTTCGATGCGGTCTCTTTCGCATATAAGGCTTGAGTAGAAAACACCATCAACTAATTTGTGGATGATGACTTGTTTGACAACTATGTCGAAGCGGTCGGCAAAGTTCTTAAACAAATCATGCGTTAACGGCCGGGGAGGTTTGATGTCTTTTTCAAGAGCGATGGCAATCGATTGTGCTTCAAACGCGCCGATGACAATGGGTAATTTTCTCTCGCCGTCCGTTTCACTTAATATAAGTGCATAGGCACCGTTTTGTGTCTGACTATAGGAAATCCCTTTTATACTTAATCTTACCAAACTCATATATCATACAAAAAAAGCCATCAAAATCCAGACTGATCCGCCATGATTAAGACAGCCGTTAAAGAGGCACAATTTAATAAAAAAATTAACCGTTCGCAGATTTAAATTCTTTTAATTTTTCAATCAATTTTGGAACGACCTCAAATGCATCTCCAACAATGCCGTAATCAGCTGCTTTAAAAAAGGGTGCTTCGGGGTCGTTGTTGATTACTACTTTCACTTTCGATGCGTTCACTCCGGCTAAGTGCTGAATGGCTCCGGATATTCCAATGGCGATGTAGAGATTGGCAGCAACGGGTTTTCCGGTTTGACCCACATGTTCGCTGTGAGGCCGCCAACCAATGTCAGAAACGGGTTTGGAGCAAGCGGTTGCGGCTCCCAAAACACTTGCCAATTCTTCTATCATCCCCCAATTTTCAGGCCCTTTAAGCCCGCGGCCACCCGATACAACTATTTCAGCGTCCGCGATAGTGACTTTGTTGGTAGATTGAGAAATTTCGATTAATTTTTGATTGAAATCAGTTTCTTCAAGTGTAGGATTGAACGTTTCAACGCTCAGGGTTGCCGGATTCTCTTTTAGGCCATAAGCATTCTTGGACACGCCAATTAATTTGATATCTGTTTTAATCTCCGATACCCCAAAGGCTTTGTTGGTAAAGACAGCATGTTTAACAGAAAAAGGCGGTTGGCTCAATGGAAGTGCGACAACATTGGAAACAAACCCGGCGTTTAGCTTGACGGCAAGCAAGGGTGCTAAATATTTGGCATTGGTAGAGGTACTCACAAGGACAATATTCGCACCTTCTTGTTTTGCGGCTTGGCTAAGTGCATCGGCATAAGCGCGGGCATTAAAACTGTTGAGTTTTTCAGACTGTAGGTTCAGCACTTTATCTACACCATACTTGGATAAAGCGGTTGCGTCGGACACATTAAAAGTTAGCGCGGTTACTTTTTTTCCGGTTTCTAGGGCAATTCCTTTGGCGTATGAAGCCAATTCGAAAGCCGTTTTTTTAAGTTTACCTTCGGATGATTCGGCATATAGGAGGATAGACATGGTTTTCTGTTTAATAAATTATAAAAAATTATATGACTTTGGCTTCGTTGTGCAACAAATTAATAAGTTCTTCGACTTGGTCGGCATTGACCAATTTGACTGCGGTTTTTGCGACCGGTTTTTCAAATTTTACAGCACTTGTTTGCGATTCGTCACTTGTCGGATTGCGAACTGTAAGCGTTTTGCTTCGAGCTGTCATAATACCTCGCATGTTGGGGATGCGCAAATCTTTCTCTTCCACCAAACCTTTTTGTCCACCGACGATGAGGGGCAAATCAAATTTTAAGGTTTCTTTCCCGCCGTCTATCTCACGAATGGCGGTAGCTTTTTGCCCCTCTACTTCCAATCCGATGCATCCATTTACAAAGCTGTAGTTCAACAATCCGGCAACCATACCCGGTACCATTCCGCCATTGTAATCGATGGATTCTTTGCCGGCTAAAATCAAATCGTATCCGCCGTCAGCAATCACTTTTGAAAGCTGTTTCGCCACAAAAAAACCATCTGCAGGCTTGGCATTTACCCGAATGGCTTCGTCGGCTCCGATAGCCAACGCTTTGCGCAGAGTGGGTTCGGTTTCCGCTTCGCCCACGTTGACAACTGTCACGGTTGCGCCTTGCTTTTCCTTGAACCACATGGCGCGTGTCAAGGCAAACTCATCATTGGGGTTGATGACAAATTGCACCCCGTTAAGGTCAAAACGCGAATCATTGTCTGTAAAGTTGATTTTGGATGTAGTATCCGGTACATGGCTTATAAAAACTAATATCTTCATATGGAATTTTATATTTAATCAAAACGAAGGTACATAATAATTTTTAAAATATGCTATGCATGCATAATAAAAATTTTTAATTATTCTTTGACAGGCTGTTTTTGTTTTATTCGTATTTTTGCGTCTCTAAAAATATTTATATCCACATAGACTATGAGAACAATCCAATTTAGAGAAGCCATTTGTGAGGCGATGAGCGAAGAAATGCGCAGGGATGAGACAATTTATTTGATGGGAGAAGAGGTTGCAGAATACAATGGTGCATACAAAGCATCTAAAGGGATGTTAGATGAGTTTGGTGCTAAGCGTGTTATAGATACCCCTATCTCAGAGATGGGTTTTTCCGGAATTGCTGTTGGATCGGCCATGAATGGGAATCGTCCGATTGTAGAATACATGACTTTTAACTTTTCATTAGTCGGTATTGACCAAATCATCAACAACGCAGCCAAGATGCGTCAAATGTCAGGTGGGCAATTCAACATTCCCATCGTTTTCAGAGGGCCGACGGCTTCAGCAGGCCAATTGGCGGCAACACACTCACAAGCTTTCGAAAGCTGGTTTGCCAACTGCCCGGGCCTTAAAGTAATTGTCCCGTCCAATCCGTATGATGCCAAAGGTCTTTTAAAATCAGCTATCAGAGACGACGATCCGGTTATATTTATGGAGTCTGAACAAATGTATGGTGATAAAGGGGAAGTCCCTGAAGAAGAATACCTTATCCCGATAGGCGTAGCAGATATCAAAAGACCCGGTAAAGATGTGACCATCGTTTCTTTTGGAAAAATCATCAAAGAAGCATTTCTCGCTGCTGAGGAACTAGCCAAAGAAGGTATTGATTGTGAAATCATCGATTTGCGGACCATTCGCCCGATGGATCACAAAACTATCATCGATTCTGTGAAAAAAACCAATCGTTTGGTAATCTTGGAAGAATCTTGGCCTTTTGGAAATATTTCGACTGAGATTACGTATCAAGTTCAATCACAAGCTTTTGACTATCTCGACGCGCCAATTATCAAAATTAATACGGCCGATACGCCTGCGCCTTACTCACCCGTTTTGTTAGCCGAATGGCTTCCTAACAGCAATGATGTGGTCAAAGCAGTAAAAAAAGTGTGTTACGCGTAAGTTGTTCATTATCCTGTAAGTTTTAACATTTGACTTCATCTAATAATGGATGAAGTTAATCTACATTATGCAATCAAAAAATATCATTTTGTTCGCACTGCTCTTGTTTAGTGCAGTCGTTTTTTCTCAAACCAAAGTTGGTGGATATATCAAGGACGAAGACGGGCACCCGATACCTTTTGTAAATGTTTATTTCAAAAACACAACCATCGGGGTCATCAGCAACGAAGATGGCCGTTTCTATTTGGAGAGCAAAAACAATGAAGAGATTTTGGTTATTTCCAGTATGGGCTTTGCTTCTCAAGAGATAAAGCTTCAGAAAAGAGTTACTTTTAATATGGATGTGGTACTCCAAAAAGGCGAGCAGCTCCGGGAAGTTACTGTTTATACCGGAAAATTAAGCAAGAAAAACAATCCGGCTATCGACATTCTCAGAAAAATCTGGGAAAGAAGGAAAATGAACGGGCTTAACATGGTCGATCAGTATTCGTATGACAAATATGAAAAAGTCGAGTTTGACCTCAACACTATCGACAGCGCTTCGATAAACGGAAAGTTTTTCAAAGGGCTAGAATTTATGTTTGACTACTTAGACACTAACCGAGTCACCGGAAAAACTTACATTCCCTTTTTCATCAATGAAATATCGTCGAAAGTTTACGGTGACAATAAACTCAACAAAAAAAGAGAAGACTTATTAGGGAATAGAAACTCAGGCTTTGAAGACAATCAAAACTTGATTGAATTTGTCAAAGATTTGTATCCAAAATATGATATCTATGACAATTATTTGAAATTCTTTGATAAAAGTTTTGTCAGCCCGCTTTCTCGGACAGGGATTCAAAACTATAATTACGCCTTGAGCGATTCCGCTTTTATCGACAACAAATGGAGTTACAACATTGTTTTCTATCCGCGCCGGCCAAACGAGCTTACCTTCAAAGGAGATTTTTGGGTGAATGACACCACTTGGGCTGTCCAAAAAATCCAAATGGCGGCTGCCAAAAGTGCCAATATCAACTGGGTAAAAGAAATCTATATCGAACAAGAATTTGATATCGTGAATGATTCCGTTTTCCTTTTGAAGCGCGACTACATGCTTTCGGATTTTGCCATTCGAAAAAAAGAAGAATCTAAAGGAATTTACGGTAAAAGAACAACGGTTTATGCCAACTATAAATTTGATGACGAAAAACCCTCTTCTTTCTACAATAAACTAACCGACCCATTTGATACTTCAATATATAAAAGAGCAGACGAATTTTGGGCAGAAAAAAGATTGGAGCAGTTAAACAAAGACGAAATTGGCATCTACAAAATGTTGGACACACTGGTAAAAGTGCCGAAATTTAAAAGAATTTACAATTTCACCTCGATAATAGCGACCGGTTATTGGGAATTACCGAAATATAATTTAGACTTAGGCCCACTACTCAGTTTTATCGGACAGAATGATATAGAAGGGCTTAGACTTAAGTTGGCGGGAAGAACTTATTTTAGCCAAAACGACCTTTGGCGAATTACAGGATATACCGCCTATGGCTTTAAAGATGCACGATTCAAATACGGCTTTGTCAGCAAATGGATGGTCGGGAAAAAAGACCGGATTATTTTAGAATTCGGCCATGGCCGCGATTTGGAACAAAGTAGCATCAGTTTTGCCAAAACCAATGATATTTTTTCACAAAGTGTCGCCTCATCTGCTCTTCTTACTTCAGGAGATAATTCTAAACTGACCAACATCAACCGGACCAATTTTGCTATTGAGGGCGAGTTTGCGAAGGATCTGATTTTCAAAGTTGGAACGACTTACAAAACCATGAAATCGGGTCAGGAAAGAGACTTTCTTCTTAATTATTTCACGGACAATACCTTTACCACCAAAGAAAAAATTGTCAAACAAACGGAATTGGATTTTTCCTTAGATTTCACCCCGAAACGTCAAATGGCGGGGTACGGTGTTGAACGCTGGGATGTGGACACCGATTTTACGAGAATTTTTGCCAGCTTTACCAAAGGCATCAGCGGTTTGACTGACCAAGATTTTAATTATGAAAAGCTACAGTTTTTCTATAAACAACCCATTAATATTGGTGGTTTTGGCAGATTTCAGTCTATAATAGAAGTGGGAAGGCTTTTTGGGACTGTTCCCCTGGCGTTGCAATTTCCCGTTCCGGCCAATCAGGCGTTCTTCAATACCTTCAATACGTTTGGAAATATGGATTACTACGAATTTGTAGTTGACAAATATGTATCGCTCCACCTCGAACACAATTTCAACGGGCGGCTTTTCTCACGTGTACCTTATATTAGAAAATACAATCTTCGAGAGGTGGTTTTCTGGAGAGGGGTCTATGGCGGTTTGTCAGATAAAAATATTGCAATAAATGATACAAACGTGATATTGCGAGCACCGGATGAGCACATCTATTACGAATACGGGTTTGCAATCGACAATGTTTTCAGGCTGATGCGGTTTGATTTCAGCTTTCGAGGCAATTATCTGGATCTTCCCGATGCAAGACCGTTTTCTATCAAATGGTCATTCGGGTTTCATTTTTAAAACCGCTCAATATTTAATCTGAAATCGTTACAGCGCGTTCTCAAACCCCGAGACCTCCATTCATCATGAGCAACTCGTCTAAATAATCGCGGCTGTTGGAAAGGCGCGGAACTTTGTGTTGCCCGCCGAGTTTGTTGTGCCGCTTGAGCCAATCGTAGAAAAGACGCGCTCTTGCTAAGTGAATCAGCGGCTTGGTTAAGGTCATGTTGCCATTTCGTTTGGCTTCGTAGTCCGAGTTGAGTTCTTTGAGGGTATGATCTAAAAGTGCTTCAAATTTTCTAAAATCTTTCGGTGGTGTTTTGAATTCGATAATCCATTCGTGAGCTCCTTTTTTGTTACCTTTCATAAAAACCGGCCCGGCGGTGTAATCCACAATTTCGGCAGAGGTGAGCTCGCAAACTCTGCGCAAAGCATCTTCGGCATTTTCGATGATTAACTCTTCACCGAATACATTGATATGGTGTTTGGTACGGCCTGTTATTTTGATCCGGTACGGACTTAAACTAGTGAAGCGCACTGTGTCGCCGATGAGATAGCGCCACAAGCCCGCGTTGGTAGTGATGACAATGGCGTAGTTTTTTCCGATTTCGACTTCCCAAAGCGGAATGGCCTTTTCGGTTGATTTGCCATATGTTTCCATGGGAATGAATTCATAGAAAACGCCATAGTCCAACATCAACAATAGGTCTTTAGAGTGGTTTGAATCCTGTATTGCGAAGAATCCTTCAGAAGCGTTATAAATTTCGTAGTATTTAAAATTGCTTTTAGGGATTAATTTCTTGTATTGGTCAACATACGGGTCGAAACTCACCCCGCCATGAAAATAGACTTCCAAGTTCTCCCAAACTTGCAAAAGGTTTTGTTTGCCCGTGGTTTCCAAAACTTGATGCAACAAGACCATCATCCAGGATGGGACACCGGCCATGCTGGTCACATTCTCTTTGATGGATTCATTTACGATAGCCTGAAGTTTAGTTTCCCAATCGTTCATTAATGAAACTTTGCTGGTAGGGGTGCTGCTTAGGGTAGCCCAAATTGGCATATTGTCGATTAAAATAGCCGACAAATCACCAAAAGTAGTGCCGTTTTCGCGATACAATTGTTTGCTGCCTCCCAAACGAAGGCTCTTGCCTGTGAAAAGTTGGGATTCCGGATTGTTGTTCAAATAGATACACAGCAAATCTTTAGCCGCAGCATAATGGCAATCTTCGAGCGATTGCTCGCTCACCGGGATAAATTTGCTCTTGGCATTGGAAGTGCCACTTGATTTGGCAAACCACCGGATAGGGGTAGGCCAAAAAATATTGCTCTCACCCATGCGTGCCCGTTCGATGGTTGGCTCGATTTCTTCATAACGGCAAACAGGCACTTGACGTGCAAATTTTTCGTAGGTGTTGATTTCGGAAAAATGATTTATTTTTCCACATGCAGTGTCTTTAGCCTTTTCTATTAAACCTAGGAGCAACTCATTCTGTACTTCTGCAGGGTATTTTAGAAACAATTCCATCTGGTGGAATCTCTTTTTGAGAAACCACGAAGCTATCGAATTGACAATCAAAAATGACATGGAGGTTGGTTTAGTTGGTTACTGTTGATGCAATCGATTTCGTATAGGCTTTCTTTGTATTAATTATTGTCAGATTCTAAAACCAACTATGGTTTGATTATCTCGTTTTCAACTATTCGGCTTATATGATCAAATTTTTATAAATTTATCAAAATTAAACCTATTCAAATTTAAACAAATTTTAATCAAAAACAAACGGAATGAAGATTATCGGTACGCTTCATAAAATGAAAACAGAATGGGCAACGCCTGTAAAATATTATCAAGTTTTTGAGGACGAGTTTGTTGCGCTCAATCAATTGATTGGGCATGAACTTTCTATCAATTTTGAAGGATATGAATGTTTGTCTTGCGGACTGCCAAAAAAAATTTTCAGACAGGGTTTTTGTTATGATTGCTATCAAAAAATCCCCGAAGCCGGCGATTGGATTTTCAGGCCCGAACTCAGCAAAGCGCATTTAGAAATTGAAGACCGTGATTTGGCCTACGAAACCAAAGTACAGTTACAACCACATATTGTATATTTAGCATTGTCCGGCGGCCTCAAAGTAGGTGTTACGCGAAAAACACAAGTCCCAACCCGGTGGATTGACCAAGGAGCTTCTTCAGCTTTGGTATTTTTGGAAGTGCCTAATCGCTATTTGGCAGGTGTAACCGAGGTTGTCCTTAAAGAACATTTGTCCGACAAAACCAATTGGCGGCTGATGTTGCAAAATAGGGATTCCAATGAGAATTTATCGGAAATAGCTTTTTCTATGAAGCCACACCTGCCCGATGAAGTCTTGATGTATTTTGATGAAAAAAAGATGAAATCCCACCAAATCACCTATCCTGTTATGGCATACCCGAGCAAAGTAAGTTCATTGAACCTTGAGAAAACATCTACTTTCAA
The DNA here is from genome assembly GCA_002790195.1 of Flavobacteriales bacterium CG_4_9_14_3_um_filter_40_17. GTDB lineage: Bacteria > Bacteroidota > Bacteroidia > Flavobacteriales > Flavobacteriaceae > UM-FILTER-40-17. Next base: position 10,232 of record PFUR01000022.1, on the reverse strand, counting down.
AGGCCGGCTCACTGGAATCCGCGGTCAATACCTGCTGTTTGAAAACGGCATTGTATTCAATGTCAGAAACCACGAAGGTTTTGTGGTAAGTATAGAAATTTAATTTAGCTGGAGTGTGCGTTCCGCAATTTCTTTGGCCTTTCGGAGCTTGTAAGCAGACCAACGTTGATCGGCCATTTTACTCAACAAATCATCGACTGTTTTCATTACCAAAACGTTGTATGCCGCACGGGCTTTTTGGGTGTAAGAAGTGTTTAGACAGCGCAATGCCATCGAAAAGCCACTGGTTGTATATTGAATGTAATGCCAATATCCGGAAGGCATAAATAAAGTATCGCCATGGGTCAATTCACATTCATAGCCAACCAAGTTTTTGATAGCCGGAAATTTAGATTCATCGGGATTTCGCATATCTATATTGCTGTGTGAGCTGAATGGTTGTTTGTAAAGCAATTCGGATTGATCGGGAGCAAACAAAACCACGCGTTTTTTACCGGCAAACTGTGTCAAAAAGACATTTGATAAATCCAAATCAAAATGCAACCGGACATCCGATCCTTCGCCGCCAAAAAACAAAAACGGGTGCGTTTTGACCCAAGCGGGCGCAAAGCCGGGAAAGTCAAAGTGTTTTCTGTATTCAGGTTTGTGCTTAAATAAATCGAACAAAAAGAGGCGGTATTCCGTTGGTCCGTCTTCTAAAAGCCTCAAATATTCCCCAAAGGGCATCACTTTTTGCGGTGTACGTGTGATTTTGGTCGGGTGGTTTTTTGTCCAACTTCCAAAGACATCGACCGGCACATCACCGGCATCTTTTTTGAAAAAATCGTAAGTCCAAAGATTCCGGGCTTTCCAATCTTGCGAAAAACTCTTGAAAACCAAGGGCTTTTGAGGAAGAAAGTACAACCTTTTAAAATCTTCCTTATCGATGTAGTCAATTCTATCTAATGGTAACAGTTTCATGTTTTAATGAGAAAATTCTGTAAGTTGAATAAATCTTAAAAGAGATTGAATTATCGGCAAATTTAGTCGATTTTTTCGTAAACCTTACAAATCTAAAGTCAAAAAAATGCTGGGATTTTCATACCTTCGTAAAAAATTATCACAAACTCCGATTATAACGTTATAAATCATGGCTCATCAATCTTCCTTCCGTATAGAAAGCGTACTCAAAGCGTTGCAAATCAACTCCAAAAATCAGGGGACTTCTACCGGAAACATTTGGTTTGAAACTGCCGAAACCATCGATTCTGTCTCGCCGGTTGATGGCAAAATTATCGCCTCTGTGACGATGACCAATGAAAAAAATTATGAAAAAGTGGTAGCGACAGCTTCGGAAGCTTTTAAATTATGGCGTACCAAACCCGCCCCTTTTCGGGGTGAAATTGTCCGTCAATTTGGAGAAAAATTAAGGGAAAACAAAGACAATTTAGGCAAATTGGTGTCTTATGAAATGGGCAAATCATTGCAGGAAGGTTGGGGAGAGGTGCAAGAAATGATTGACATCTGCGATTTTGCCGTTGGGCTTTCCCGCCAGTTGCATGGGCTCACCATGCATTCCGAAAGACCCAATCACCGCATGTACGAACAATATCATCCGCTGGGCATAGTCGGAATTATTTCTGCCTTCAATTTTCCGGTAGCCGTTTGGAGTTGGAACACAGCTTTGGCTTGGATTTGTGGTGATGTTTGCATTTGGAAACCTTCCGAAAAAACACCTTTGTGCGGAATTGCTTGTCAAAAACTGATAGCAGAAGTATTGGCAGAGAACCAACTCCCTGAAGGAATTTCCTGTTTGGTCACCGGCGACTACCGAATCGGCGAACTGTTGACAAAAGATACGCGAATACCGCTAATTTCGGCAACCGGATCAACTGCGATGGGTAAGAAAGTGGCACAAAACGTAGCCGTACGTTTGGGTAAATCTTTATTGGAATTGGGTGGTAACAATGCGATTATCGTCACACCGGATGCAGATATCAAGATGACAGTTGTAGGCAGTGTGTTTGGTGCGGTAGGTACATGTGGGCAAAGATGCACCTCAACCCGCCGCCTCATCATCCATGAAAGTATTTATGGGCAAGTGGTGGATGCTTTGGTTAAGGCGTATCGGCAATTGCGTATCGGAAACCCTTTGGACACAAACAACCATGTCGGTCCGCTGATTGACAAACAAGCCGTTGCACAGTATCAAAATGCACTGCAAAAAGTAGCGGCCGAAGGCGGAAAATTGCTTGTTCCCGGAGGTGTTTTGGAAGGGGAGGGTTACGAAAGTGGTTGTTACGTGAAACCAGCCATCGCGGAAGCGAATCCCGATTATGAAATAGTTCAAAAAGAAACTTTTGCGCCCATATTGTATTTGTTGAAATATACAGGCTCTTTGCAAAACGCAATTGATATTCAAAACAGAGTTGTACAAGGCTTGTCGTCTTCTATCATGACCAACAATTTGCGAGAAGCCGAATTATTTTTATCACAAACCGGTTCAGATTGCGGGATTGCCAATGTAAACATCGGTACGAGCGGTGCGGAAATCGGCGGTGCATTTGGAGGGGAAAAAGAAACCGGTGGCGGCAGGGAAAGTGGATCGGATGCTTGGAAAGTCTATATGCGCAGGCAAACCAACACCATCAACTACTCTACGGAATTGCCTTTAGCGCAGGGAATCAAGTTTGAATTGTAGTGTTTTGAATATTTTCTTTTAGTGGTGCAAAAAGATTTCCTTATTTTAAACATTGAAAAACAGTCAGAGGATAAAGAATTATCGACTTTTTTTGATAGTATTCCTATCCCAACAAACTAAAATGAAGTGGATCACCTATCTACTCAACACACTATTGTAGTTTTTATAGAAAAAAGCACAACCGCGTTTTTTTTTGTAAATTTTTAGGCTAAGTAAAGCACAAATCGTCAAAGGTGACTACATCCCAAAACTTAGATTTCTCGTGCGTTACTTTGTACTTTAAGGGTCAAGTCAAATTGAGCTTATGCCAACGGAGGATGATATCTAAAGCGGGGTATGAAGAACGAGCGTATTTTTTAAAAATATTTACAGGTAAATCCTCAATACACCAATTTATATCCAAACCCGCGCACTTTGATGATTTCTACCGAAGCATCGGCAAAACAGGTCTGAGTTCCAACACCACATCCACCAACAACGACAGTTTCGACGATTTTATCATCAGCACCAACCGCTATATTGTGCAGCCTCGTTATGTGTTACTTGGGGTAAAGTGGAAGTTGTAGCTTTTCCGAACAGATTGAATTCTGCTAAAAAAAATTAACTTTGGATTGTTTTTAATTCAACACAACCCAAAAACGAAAAACTTATGTCTTTTACCTTTTCTCAAAACGCTGCTTTAGCCTTGCTCAGGATTGGCTTTTCGGGTTTGATGCTTACGCATGGCACAGACAAATTCCTGAATCTTCTGAAAGGCAATTTCCAATTTGCCGACCCGGTTGGGTTGGGCGAAACGCCGACACTTGTACTGGCTGTTTTAGCCGAATTTGTGTGCCCGTTGTTCTTGATTGCTGGTTATAAAACCCGCTGGGCGACTGTGCTGCCAATATTGACTATGTTGACAGCCGCTTGTGTTGTTCACTTGCACGACCCGATGGCCAACAAAGAACATCCGTTACTTTATCTGATTGGCTTTGTTGTGATAGCGGTTTTTGGAGCCGGGAAATATAGTGTGGATGGGAGGAAAGAGTAGGGTCTTTACGTTTTAAAATGAAAAAGTTGACCAACTATCATCACCCATTCACCGCCTCGATGTGCTGCACGTGTTCGCCCATCATTTGGCGGAACATATTTTCGATGCCGTTCTTCAGAGTGTAGATAGACGAAGGGCAACCGCTGCACGCGCCTTGCAAGGTCACGGTGACAGTTTTGGTATTCGGGCTGTAAGCTTCAAACCGGATGTGACCTCCATCGGAAGCGACTGCAGGTTTTACGTATTCATCCAAGATTCTTTTGATTTCTGCTGAAATCACATCGTCCGATTCGGCATGGCTGTCTTCAGAGCTGGCCGAGCTTGCTTTTTCTCCTTGGCCGTTCAACACAGCCTGTGTCCCGGCTGTCAACTCATCCAAAATAAACTGGCGTACTTCTTGTGTGATTTCGTCCCAATCGGCTGATTCGTGTTTGGTAACAGACAAATAATTGTCGCTCACAAACACTTCCTTCACATACGGAAAAGCAAACAATTTGGCAACTAAAGTGTTGGACTCAGCGGTTTCGGCGGATTTAAATTCTCGCAATCCAGCAACCAATATTTTGTTGGCCACGTAGCGCATGGCTGCGGGGTTGGGCGTGTTTTCTGCATAGACGGTAATCGGAGTCGCTTTGGCTTTTTCCGCCGATTCGATTACCATGCCCCCTTCGTTCAGATAGTCTTCTATTTGCGTCAAAAGTTCATCTTGTACCTCTTCCCAAGTAACCATCGGATAGCGGGCAACCGCCACAAAAGAAGGGGTGATGTAAACGGCTTTTACAAATGGCAGAAAAAATAATTGTTGCGCCAGCGGCGAATCCTTGGCTTCATCGATGTTGTTGTATTCGCGGCTGTTGTGATCGGTCAAAAATCGATTGCTCTCAAATTTGATGATTTCAGGATGCGTAGTGTGTTTTATGGTAAGTTGAAAAGAAGTCATGGTTATATTTTTTTACAAAAGTACAAAATCATACTCTTCACACGCAGATTTCGGTGTTTTTAGATTCGTTAAATTTAAAATCAACTTCTTTTAATGATATAAATTGGATTATATTAGTTGCCCAAAAAATTCTTTGATGCGGTTAAAATATTTTCTGGTTTTCCCTTTTTGTTTTTTGTTGCTTTCTACTGCAAAAGCGCAAGACGGCGTTCCGGTTTTGTATGATTACCTGACCGATAATTACTACCTGCTTCATCCTGCACAGGCGGGAATGGGTTTTGCTGCCAAACTCAGGCTGACAGCAGGTACTCAATGGGTCGGGCAAGACAACGCTCCCAATCTTCAAACGTTGAGTGTCCACTCTCGGTTTGGCGAAAAAACAGGACTCGGATTGATTCTTTACAACGATGAAAACGGATTCAGCTCACAAAAAGGCGTACAGGCGACTTACGCGTATCACTTGCTTTTTTCGAGAGATGAACTCGATTTGAACATGCTTTCTTTCGGGATGAGTTTTGGGTTTTTTCAAAATCAATTGGATGAAACATCTTTCGACCTACGCGATTTTGACCCGATTATTTCAGGTTCGGTGCAGGAAGATAATTTTTTCAATATTGATGTGGGCATAGCCTATCACTTTTGGGAGTTTTATTCCTATTTCACAATCAAAAACCTGCTGTCGCGCGACCGGCAGATTTTTACCGGTCTTGAACCACGCAGTCAGCGAAACTATTTGTTGACATTGGGCTACGAGTTTACCAACTATCGAAGAAGGACTTATTGGGAGCCTTCTGTTTTGTTTCAAATCAAAGAACAAACACAAGAAAGCAGCATCGATTTGAACACAAAAGTCTATCGAAAGATGGAATTTGGGCAGGTTTGGGCGGGCATATCAGCACGAAGAAGCCTTGACAATGCTGAGTTTGTCACACCCGGCGGTAATATTCAAACCCAAAACCTCAACTACATCACCGGACTGGTTGGGGTTAACTACAAAGATTTCATGTTTGGCTATACCTACATTTCACAAGTCGGCGATGTGAAATTTGACAACGGCGGCTTTCACCAAATTACCATCGGATACGAATTTATGAAACGCGAAAAACCTTATGACTGCCATTGCAATTCGGCGTATTGATTGGGAAGTGTAACAATAAAACAATTGAACAATTTAACAATGTGTCAATTTAGCATTTGATTGATGAAACAATTTTTTTGTGGGTAAATAGTTGCCTTTTAAGTAAAAATAGAAGAGTGAATCGATTACAACAAATAACTTTTACAAATCATGCTGATAAAAACAATCAACGGGAAGTCACCTGAATTCGGCGAAAACTGTTTTATAGCCGAAAACGCCACCATCGTGGGCGAAGTAAGCATGGGCGATGAATGCAGTGTTTGGTTTAATGCCGTCATCCGGGGCGACGTGCATTACGTCAAAATGGGAAACCGTGTGAATGTGCAAGACGGCGCTGTGATTCATTGTACCTATCAAAGATTTCCGACCAACATCGGCAACAATGTCTCCATCGGGCACAATGCATTGGTTCATGGATGCACTTTGCACGACAATGTACTGATTGGTATGGGTGCCATCGTGATGGATGGCTGTGTGGTGGAAAGCAACAGCATAGTAGCAGCAGGAGCCGTTGTCACGCAACACACGCGAATCGAGTCGGGGAGTATTTACGCGGGTGTTCCCGCCAAAAAAATCAAAGACATCAGTGCCGAATTGCAAGCGGGAGAAATTAACCGGATTGCCGAAAATTACGTAAAATACGCCGGGTGGTTTAAGGAATAAAATGAAGGCGAATCATACAAAACCTTTGAGGTTTTCAATTTTGAGGCTTTGAAATGTGTTCTTTTAATTTTTATAAATTTTCCCTTCTTTCATCACAAAAGCCACATTTTCTAATGTTTTCACGTTTTGCACCGGGTCTTCATCCGTCGCGATGATGTCTGCCAATTTCCCGGCTTCGATGCTGCCGATGTTTTCAGTTTGGTTGAGCAAAAAAGCAGGTGTCACCGTAGCCGATTGGATGGCTTCCATGATCGGCATGCCGGCGGCAACCATGTAGCCAAACTCTTGGGCGTTGATGCCATGAGGGAAAACGCCGGCATCTGTTCCGAAGGCAATTTTTACGCCTTTTTTGTAGGCTTTGGCAAAAGTTTCGGTCATTTTACTTTCAACAGCTAAAGCTTTGGGTACTATGATGGCCGGAAAGTAACCTGGAATACGCGCATTTTTGCCCACTTCTTTTCCGGCGATGATAGTAGGAACTAAATAAACATCGTGTTTGACCATCAAATCCATCGTTGCTTCGCTCATCAGCGTGCCGTGTTCGATGGTTTTCACGCCACCCAAAATGGCACGTTGCATGCCTTCATCGCCGTGTGCGTGAGCGGCTACAAACATGCCGTAATCTTTGGCGGTTTCGGTGATGGCTTTTATTTCGTCTACGGTAAACTGTGGGTTTTGCCCATTTTTAGCTACACTAAGTACGCCGCCCGTAGCCGTGATTTTTATCCAATCTGCGCCGTTTTTGTATCGTTGGCGTACTGCCTTTTTGCCATCTTCCGCGCTGTTGACCACGCCTTCTTTCGAGCCCGGATTGCCCATCAACTCGCTTTTGGTGCCATTGGTCGGGTCGGCATGGCCGCCGGTAGTTGCCAATGATTTTTCTGCCGTAAAGATTCGCGGGCCATAAATATAACCCTTGTTGACGGCATTGCGAAGCGACACATTGACTCCCGAACCGCCCATGTCTCTCACGGTGGTGAAGCCTGCCATGAGTGTGGTTTTCAAAAAAGTTGTAGCGCGCAAAGCTACATCGGCATCATTCAGTGTAAAGCGTTCCAAATACTGGTTGGGATTGGTTTCGCCTTCCACATGAACGTGCATGTCAATCAAGCCGGGCAAAACGGTTTTGTTTTTCAAATCGATAACCTTATCCGAAGGATTGGGCGGAGTCAAGTAACCATCCGCTACTTTGGTGATTCGGTCTCCCGAAATAACTATGGTTTTTTCTTTGAGTACTTTACCGTTTTTGGTGTCGATGAGTTTACCGCAATGCAAAAAAGTATCTTGTGCCGATACGTGTAGGGCAACAATGAAAGTCAGAAGGTGAATAAGTTTTTTGGTCATGGTTGAAAGTGAAATTGGTAGGGTTCGAAAGTATAAAAATATTTCATTCAACCGATAGATTTCTTTCAATTAAAACACTTTTCAGCTTGTAAAAGTTGAAAGGCTTGGTCAAGAGCAGATTTTTTTCGGTTTAAAACAAATCCCTTATCTGATATTAAAAAAACAATTATTAATCGTCTTTACGGGTGAACTAAAGGTAAATCTCATTCAAGATTTTGGCCAGCCGCAGACCTGCTTTTTGAAGTTGAATCCGTACTGTATCAAAATAATCATAGGAATAGTTGTATCCCAACTTGTCGCCACTATGGACGCTTGCGTAGATTTTTTTGGTGACTTCTCGGGTTTCCGCCACCCAGTCTATCAGGTCGGACTGCATGATTTGTTTTTTTCCTTCTTTAGAAATCGCCGGTAAATTTTCTGTCAATTCGGTATAACTCATGTTGTAACCGTCTATCATTTCGCTGTCCCACACCCTATGTAGGTTGGAGCCTTTGCCAAACCATTGAACTTGTATGTTGTTTCCGCCTTTGTCTTCAGCTTGCCCGATGTGCATTGGTTGGTGTAAGTCTCCGATGAAGTGTATCAACAATTTCAGATAGAAAGTTTGGTCGCTTTCCGTTGTATTCGGGTTTTTCAAAATGGCAATACATTCCTGAATACCTTTGATGATGTCGCCATTTTCATTGGCGGGCTGGTCTGAATAATTCTTGTCTAAGGGAAAATTGACATAGTGCAAAACATCATATTTTTTATACCGTCGATCCGATTTGATGTCATCGGCATAGGTAGAAACGAAAGCCAAACTTTGGCCGTTGAGTATTTTGTCGATTTTTCTCTGTGCGCGTTTGCTGAGATTTTGCTCGGCAAGTTCGCCCACCACGCGATGCCCGGTTTTGCCCCAATCGAGATTGGTGCTCAGGCTGAATTGAGTTGAAAATACGAATGCGAAAAAAAAGAGTAGGCTTCTCATGGATGAAAGTGTTGTAGTTAGTTTGTTGCAAAATTAGGAAACGAAAACGAGTTTCCGAGTCAAGATAACGATTGATGATGAAAAATTAATTTTCGGCTTCACCTATAAATGATAGCACTGTATTCTATGATTTATAGCCATTGATTGGCTTACTGAAGGTTTGGTTATAGAAGCTGCGTGAGGGATTGTAGTGGAGCTCTTTTTTATTTGGCGATTTTTGTTCGCCAAATAAAAAAAGCGGGAACGAAAAGCCCGACCCGAAGTTGTGAGGCACGAACAACTGAAGGGGCACGCCCTAAAAAATACTGATATTGAATTCAACCTAAGGTGGAAATCCTCAATCTTTTTTGTTCGCCGGATAAACTGCCTGGCCGAGGAAATTATCTGGGAAAACCTCATCGTGGTCGAAACCCAAAGAGATGTCGCGGCCATCGGAAGGGATGTAATCGGTTTTGAAAAGATAGTCCCACAGGCTGAGCGTCAGGCCGAAATTGACTCCGTATTTGTTGGGCAATTTTTTGGCGTGGTGCCAGATGTGCATCTGCGGGTTGTTGAAAATATATTTGAGCGGGCCCAACGGGACCTTGATGTTGGCGTGGTTGAAATGGCCTATCGCAAACGCGAACAAATAGACGATGATGTAATCTTGAATGCCAAAACCGATTAGTGCCAACGGGATGTATTGCAAGGAACGATAGACCACGTTTTCCATCCAATGGTAGCGCATTTGAGCCGCAAATCCCATCTGTTTGACAGAGTGATGTACTTTGTGAAAGTTCCACAAAAACGGGCTGAAATGCAACAAACGGTGGATGAGGTATTGTATGAAATCGCGCACGACAAACAAGATAAAAAGCTGCGAAAAGACGCTCAAATTAGCTGCGTTGAAAATTGCCAGATTGTCGATTCCGATTTTCAAGAGGCATTCATGGAAAAAAGTAACCGCCACATTGGACAAAGCGTTGTAACCAATCAAAGAAAATAGGAAAAAGTTGAAAAACATATAGAAAGCATCCAGCCAAAAATCTTTTCGGATGACCGGTTGGTTTTTCCGCCACGGGTGCATGATTTCCAAGAGCCAAAACAAGAGCGAAACCCCAATCAGCCAATAAAAATAGTTGTGCCACGAGGGGTGTGAAATTTCATGCACGAGGTAGTTGTAATATCCTTTGTACGATTTGATGATGATTTCGAGATACTTATCCATCGGTTTATAAGTTTTTAAGCAATTCTCTAAACAAGCGCACCAAATTGGGTTCGGCAAAATTTGCCGTCGAGATGATGTCTTGTATTTTGACCGGCAACAGATTGTCCGGATCGCATTCGTCGGTCAGCACAGAGATGGCGGCACAAGGTAAACACAAATGATTTGCCACGATTGCTTCAGGTACTGTACTCATCCCAACGGCATCAGCTCCGATGATTTTCAGATACCGGTATTCTGCGCGGGTTTCCAATTGAGGG
>PFUR01000016.1 GCA_002790195.1 Flavobacteriales bacterium CG_4_9_14_3_um_filter_40_17 | reverse complement strand
GTAACTCAAACGTTGTAGTTTTACAATTGACAATTGTCAAAAAGTGGATTTTATATATGCGTGCGGATGCGGCTCAGCGTTTCGGAAGTAATACCGAGGAAGGATGCCAAGTATTGTAAAGGTACTTTTTGAATGATATAAGGTTGGTTTTTGAGGAGTTTTTCATATCGCTGACGAGCCGTTTCAAACTGAATGGAATCCATGCGTTTTTGGGAAAGAATCAATGCGACTGAAATCAATTTACTAAAGAAATTGCTGATTTCGATATGTGTTTTACACAGCCTGTCCAAACCTTCCTTGGAGAGGTAAATCACCTCCGAGTCTTCCAAACATTCGATGATGAGATGGCTGGGTTTTTCTTCAAAATAACTGGTAATGGAAAAGCATAAATTTTTCTCCGGCGCAAACCATTCGGTGATTTCTTTGCCGTTTTTAAAATAAAAAATTCTCGCAAAACCCTTGTTGATAAAATAAATATGCCGGCAAGTTTCATCTTTTCGCAGGATAAAATCGCCTTTGGATATGTGTTTTTTTGTAATGAAAGGTTTGAGCAAATCCAAACCGGCTTCGCTGAGTGGATAAATCGAACGCAACCTTTCATAATAAGTTTCCATCTAAAATCTATTGAAAGGCTAAAATACAAAATCTGATGGATGTTCGATTGGGGTTTTACGGCTCGTGTATCATCGATTGGATGATTGATTTTATATCGATTTCTACCTGCATATTTTCTTCTTCCTCTTCTTGGAGTTCGTTTTTTTTAAGGATGGGTTGGTAGAAAATAGACCACTTGCCTTCGTGGTATTCGAGTGCGCTCAGGTTTTCAATCCAATCGCCGGAGTTGAGATAGACGGTTTTGCCTTTGTCGGTCACAACTTCGCGGATTTGGGGTTGGTGGATGTGCCCGCAGGCCACGAAATGACAACCTTTCTGGATGGCGAGTTCGGCGGCGGTCTGTTCAAAATTGCTGATGTATTGCACGGCTTTTTTGACGCTGTTTTTGATTTTTTTGGAGAGCGAATATTTTTCCCGCCCGAGCATTTCCAAGACGGCATTCATGTGTCGGTTGAAGACAATCAAAAAGTCGTAGCCCCAACCGCCGAGTTTGGCAATCCACTTGCTGTGTTGGATGGACGCATCAAAAACATCACCGTGAAAAATCCATGTTTTTTGCCCGTTGAGGTTGAGCATCAGTTTGTTGGCTAGTACGAAATTGCCCATTTTGAAATCGGCAAACTTGCGGAGCATTTCATCGTGGTTGCCCGTGATGTAATAGACCTTGGTGCCTTTGGAAGCGAGGTTGATGAATTTTTTGAGCGCTTTCAAATGATGGGCGGGGAAGTACTTTTTGCGAAATTGCCAAATGTCAATGATATCTCCGTTGAGGATGAGCAATTCGGGTTTGATGGATTTTAGATAGTGCAACAACTCTTTGGCATGGCAACCGTGCGTACCGAGGTGGATGTCGGATAGAATGACGAGTTCTACTTTGCGTTTTTTCAAACTGAAAACATTTATACAAATTAAAAAGATTGATTTTAAAGGAATGTCAATTTAAAGTGAGAAAATGGTTAAGGTTTTGGGTTTAATATCATTACTTTCCGTTTAAACTATTTTCAATAAAGAAGGGTCTCGACTGCCTGCCCGACTTTGTCATTCAGGCGGGCGCTCGACCGGACAGTATCGATGCGTAGTTGTGATTTTCAACTCAAAACCGAAACCCCACTTTGAGCATGACGTAGCGCGGAATTAGCCTAAAATCCGTCAGCGAAGTGGAGGTGTCGCCGATGTTGCTGTTTTGCAGGTTGTTGGTGTTTAGTAAGTTGTGGCCAACCAATTCAAAGTTTAGCCCGCTTTCTTTTAACTTGTACTGAACAGAAAGTTCGGTAAAATAGAAACTGCTGTCACCATCCAAATTACCAAAGAAATAGCGGTCGTTTTGTAATTTGATGGTGGTGTTTTTGAGAATGTTGAAATACAAATCCAAAAAAGTCAGGTTGTCGGTTCGGGTGCTTTTACCATCAAATTTCAATTCGCTGTACTGCCATTCTGAGCCTATGTGATAGTTAAAAAAACCGAGAAAGGCTGATCGTAATTCGCCGCCAAAGTTGATGTTTTGCGATTCGATACTTCGCTTGCCGGATTGGTTGACAAAGTTTTGAAAATGCGTGTTGGCATAATTGAATTTTGCTTTTAAATTTGAAGAAATCGCTTTGATAAAATAATCGGACTGCAGGTTATAAGAATAGCTTTCACGGTTGCGAAGCAATGCCAATTCGGAAGTTGAAAACTCGGGTTCGATACGGGAGATGTTGCCAAAATAGTCAGATTCCCGGTTATAAACAAAAGCACTGTTGAATGTGAAACCGCTTAAAAATCCGCCATAGGTATAATTCACAAACAAAAATTGATTTTGCAGTTGTTCAAATTTTCCGAATCCCCGAGAAAGATTTCTGTAATTGTTCAAAACAAAACCGTTCGTAACACTTAACAAATCGGAATTATTGGTGTTTAGGTTATAGGATGCCGTCAGCAAACTGATGTTAGAAAATTTGTATTCACCGCTCATTTGACCACTCAAATAGAAAGGATTGCTTTGATTGGAGTCCAAATCATTCTCGACTTTTGCAAACAATTGATGCAGTTCGGTTTTAGCGGAAATTTTCAACTTGCCCAAATTTTTTCGATAACGTACAGAGCCGTAAAAATCGTTTTGATTGAGATTGAGACGGTTTCTGTAGAGGGAATCCACAGCTTGCAAAGAGGAGTCGTCTCCAAGTAACAAAGTATTGTTTAGACGGTCTGAGGTGTAATGATAACCTGCTTTTACTTCCCAATTTGAGGTGTCGTTGTTGGTTATCCAACGCGCTTCCGTAGCAAAGGCATTGGTGCTGGTAGCGGCATGTTGTGCCGTACGCGTAGCAGTAGTGTTATTGGGGAATAACTTACCCAACAAAAACGTATCGGCAACATAGTTTTGCGGCTTTTCATCGTGGACGTATTGTGCTGAAAGGATTAAGGCTCTATTCTTGCGAAGCTTGCTTGTATAACTTATATATTGGTCGATTGAAAACGGGTCGTGGTTTAAATTTTCTTCGGTCGGGATGCCGTTGAACAAGAGTTGGGTGTTTGTTTCCTGATTTCCGATGCTGATGTTGCCCGAATATTCCAAAAGTTTGGTTTTGCTGAGATTGGAAGTCAGGTCTGTTTTGATAAATCCTACTTTGGTTTTTTTGCGAAGGCGGTAATTTTCTGAATTGGTAAACGCCTCTCCCGGGCCAAAAAAGTCGAGGGTTTGGTCTCTAAAAAAGTTGTTTTCATCAGCCGTAAAAAAGCCGAGGGTTTTGATTTTGGTTTTCTCGGAAAGCGATGTGATGCTGCTCAGCGAAGCCATTTCGGCATTGTTGAAGTTGATATAGGCATCTTTCAGACTTGGCCGTGCTGCCACAAGGCTCATCACTTCGGGAGCGCTTTTGTTGTCTGCGAGCCGATTGCCCGAAGCAAAGGAATTGCCCGACATTTGGCTGATATCGCCGGTAGGGTCTAAGCCGGTGTTGTTGAGGTTTCCGAAAAAAAAGTATTTAGATTTTTTTTGAAAGGAGATAAGATTTAAGCGGTTTTCATAAAAGTCATCTGTGCCTCCGCCCAAAGTTGCATTGCCGAAGAGTTGTTGTTTTTTATCTTCTTTGAGCGTCAGGTTGAGTGCCACTTTCTCGGAATCTTCCACATCTTTAAGTAGGGGGTTGTCGGAGTAGTGGTCATAGACTTCCACGCGGTCTATCACGCCGGCGTTGAGGTTTTTGGTGAGTAATTTGTAGCCTTTTTCAAAAAGATCGTCGCCGTCTATCATCACTTTTTCGATGGATTTTCCGTTGACTTTGATGTTTCCCCGGCTATCAACTTCCAGCCCGGGTATTTTTTTGAGCAGGTCTTCCACCACGGTTTCCGTGCCATCGGCGTAGGCATCTGCTTTAAAAGAAATGGTGTCTTTTTTGACTACCACCGGCAGATTGGCATTGACAATAACCTCGTTTAGCTCCATTTTTTGGGATTGCAAACGCACGTTGTTAATGATTAGTTTGGGCGGATTCAGGCTGTCTATCGTGACCGATATTATGACTGTTTTAAAACCCAAACTGCTGATATGTAGTTTATAAATGCCTGTTTTGTCAAAAACAATTTCATACCGGCCGTCATTATCCGTGATGCTGTATGCCACAACGACTTCCTTTGCGGCGGGTTGCAAATAAACGTTGGCAAAAGGCACAGGTTGGTTTAAGCTGTCGGTCACGATACCTTGAAGGGTGGTTTGCGCCGAAAGAATCAACGGGAAAACCAAAGCCAATAAACCAAAAATATAGTTGCGCAAAGTATTTAGTTTAGCTATTGGCAAAGGTGAAAAAAATAGTTTAGTGTTTAATTTTTACTTCCAGTAGTTTTATTTTCCCATTCGTAAATAACCTCGTAATTAAAATCTCTTCCGGCTTTTTCTACTTTAATAATCCCAGATGGATTAGTTCGATCCTCTTTTGAAAGTATTAATTTCAAAAGTTCATCGGCTTCGTTATCTTTTAAGGGAACAAATTCTTTTAGCGATATTTTTTTGCCGATAGCGGGAATTTTAATGTTTTTTATGATTTCATTTTTCAGACTGCTGTCATTGATGACAATTTTTACGGCTTCAAAAACAATTTTCCCTTTGCTTTCAGTGACCCTTAAAATCAATCCCGGAAGACCATTGAGTTTCCACGGCCCAAAATTTACGGGTATTTCGCTGGTAAACCAAGCCTCATACTCCCGACCTCTGAAACTTCCTAAAGCCTTTTGGCAATTGTATTTTCCTATTTTTTGAAATTCATTAAAAATTTCCCATTCTATTTTTGGTAAATCTTCTTCTACCACGTACGCTTTGGTGAATACCAACGATTGGCTTATTATTTTTCGGGTTTTTAGATTTGTATAGGTAGATTCTTCTGCCTCGTAATTTACATCGAAAAATGATGTTGTTGAGTCTTCCTTAGTTTGTTTTAAATTATTTTTAGCTAACTCTTTAAAGAAAGACTCATGGTCATTAAAATATAATTTTACTTTTGAATTGTATGGCATTCCCATATTCTGAAACCAATCGTAAACTACGTAGCCAGAGTTGTTTTGTCCGGATAACGTATTCATAAAAGCTATAAAAAACAGTAACACACCTTGCTTGAGAAGCGAGGTGTGTATAAAAAAAATGAGCTTCATAATTATTATTTCATTCTTGGCCATATATTATTTGATTGTCCACATGATTCACCGGGTTGGGCAAGCCTTGTGACAGTTAAGTACACTTTACCTGATGAGTTGTAGTAGTTGTCAAAAACGTTACAAAGGAAATCATCGATAACTAATTTAGCGTTTTTACTCTCGGCAAAATTAGTTGAAAATGTAAACAAAAGAACTACAGAAACTAAAACTAACTTTTTCATAATGATAAAAATTTAGGGGTTAATAAAAAGT
>PFUR01000025.1 GCA_002790195.1 Flavobacteriales bacterium CG_4_9_14_3_um_filter_40_17 | reverse complement strand
TAGATTTGACAAGTTGGGGCGAGAAGTTTATCCTGAGCGGCTCGCCCTGAGCTTGTCGAAGGGAAGCCGAAGGAAGCCCTAGTAGGACAACAAGGTGTAAGCACTCATTTTCTTTTGAAAGTTGGTGCTTTTTTTTTTAGATTGGACAAAATGGGGTGAGTCTCCTTCGCGGTAGTTTTTACCCGCTTCTATATAACTTCTCGATACTTTTGTTTTTTGCTACCGCAAAAATCAAAAACTCGAAGTGACAGTAGTTACAACTGAAAAAAAAATCTCAATTCCAAAGTTTCGAAATATCCTGAGCAGCCCGCCCTGTGCTTGTCGAAGGGAAGCCGACTATCAGCCGGAGCAGCAACCCGAAGAGAACCTGAAGTTAAGAAATTATAAGTTATTCGGATTTGTCAACCGGCAGGCTGTCCTTTTCCCACCTCATGATTCCGCCGTCGAGTTTGTAAACGGCTTTAAAGCCTTTTTTTTTGAGTATTTCCGCGGCTTTTGCGCTTCTGCCTCCGGATTTGCAATAGATACAAACAGGCACATTTTTGTCTAACTTGTCGAGTTCTGCTTCGAAATTTTCATCATAAAAATCGAGATTTTCAGAATGGGTTAAATGGCCGGATTCATATTCTTGCGGGGTGCGAACATCAATCAGCTGTACCTGATTCATGTCGATGAATTGTTTCATTTCCTGAGGCGAAACTAATTGAACGCGATTTGTGAATTCGCCTTCTTGCTTTTGTTTGCAGGAGTTGACAACAAAGGCAAATGCCACAAAAATCAGAAAATATTTTTTCAAGGGTATAAATTTACGGTTCTACAATTTCTCCATCCCATTCGAGCATTCCACCAAGTAAGTTATAGGTAGTACCAAAACCCTGTTGCTCCAAAATCAAGCAGGCTTGAGCACTGCGCCTGCCGGAGCGACAATATACATACAGGTTTTTATTGGGGTCAAGAGATTTTATCCCTTCCATAAAAGCCTCTGGATCCATTACATCTATGTTGACGGACGACGGGATGATGCCTTCCTCTATCTCTTCCGGTGTCCGCACATCTATAATCAGTGCATTGGGGTCTATTTCAATCTTTACTTGCCATTCTTTTGAAGTCAAATCGGTCATGGTATCTTAATTTTTTAAAATTACTATTTCAAAAATACATATTTTTGTCAGATTCTGCTTCACTTTTTAAGGCCATTATTTAATAAATTTTTCTTGAAAGGAAATATTTTTGATGCTATATTTTAAAAATGAGCCATGAAAAAAGCCTTATCTATTTGCCTAATCTTGTTTGTTTTATCCGCTTGCTCGTCTGATGACGGGTCTTTGAGAGCAGAATTTATTCCAATCCTTTCAGTGCAAGCTCCTGCCCAATTGATTGTTGGCCAAGCTTCTGATTTTCAAATTCTATTCAACCGGCCTACTTCTTGTCATGGTTTTTTAAGGTTTGATGTTGCTGCTAAAAACAACGAACAGACCATCGGGTTGATAGCCGGGAAAATCGGGAATAATTGCCAACCGGTTGATGAAATACCCAGAGAAAACGTATTTAGTTTCACGCCGAGCACCGCCGGCCTTTTTATTTTTCGTTTTTTACCGAAAAAGACGCTGAAGGAAAGGATGTTTTTGCGATTTTTGAAATTGAAGCTACGGATAATCCAAACGGATAAAATTAATTATGCAAGAAAATAACAATTTACTTTTAATCAATTTGTTATACTTTGCCCTATTTTTGTATGAAATTTTTAAACTTCAATCCCATGAAATCGATTGTCACTGCTTGTTTAATTTTCGTATTGGCTTTATCCTCTGCTTGTAGCAATTCTAGCGATAATTTTATTGTGGGACAAGAAACCGTGTCAATTACCGCAGTTGATGCCCCGGATACTTTGATAATCGGGCAAAGATTGGTTTTTAAGGTTTCCTACAATGTGCCCACAACTTGTCACGATTTTTTGCGGGTTAATTTCAGCATTGAAGGAAAAGAAACCACAATTTCAATAGTTACAACTATCAAAGAAGGCAATTGCAACAATTTGACTAACGCAAGCCAAATAGTCGATGTTGAAGCTGCTCCCAATGAAGCCGGGATTTTTACTTTTAAATTTTTCACCGGTTTCGACAGTCAAGGCAATCCGACTTTTATCGTTAAAGAATACGATGTTGCCCCAAGGCCTATCTGACAATCAATTTTTTAAGTGAAGTAACATTTTCTCCCGTACCTGCATCCTCAATTCTTTCCGGTGTGTGGCATTCAATTGTTTTGTAGAAATTGGATTTAAAAAAATTGCACGCAACAAACCGGGTGAACCACTAAAAAAATCATAAGAAAAATGCCTTTTATTGTCCGGAAAAACGATGGGCACAATCGGTATTTGATGTTCTATTGCCAAACGAAAAGCACCGTCTTTAAATTCGTCCAAAACAACCGATTGATCGTCGGGGACTTTTCCTTCCGGAAAAATGCAAATACTGGTTCCTGCTTCAATTCTTCGATTGGCTTCATCGAAAGCGTTTTTTCGGCTTGCCGGGCTGTTTCGATCTACCAAAATACAGGTGCGCTTGTAGAAAAAACCAAAAACCGGAATGGAAGCCAATTCCTTTTTGCCTACAAACACAAAAGGCCTTTTGACCACCGCAAGCATCATCATGATGTCTATCATAGAGGTGTGGTTGGCTACAAACATATAACTTCGGTTTGGGATAATCTTTACCCCTCCATCTCTTCGGTAGGGCATCGCCATTCCGAACAGTATAAATTTGGCCCAAACACGGGCGAGCCGAAAAAAATAATTGTAAGTCGTTTCGCCTATGGTCAAAACAATCAGAAATGGAAACATAATGATTATTGGCACCAAAACCAAAACATAGAACCAAGCGCGGTAGAGAAGCACGAAAAAAAGCTTGATAATTTTCATAAGTGCCCAAAGTTACAAAAATGAGATTCGTTATTTTCTAAATAATGTACCTTTGCGGCTGTAAAATATTATTTTCATGTCTAGAATACTCACTGGCATTCAAAGTACCGGAACGCCTCATTTGGGAAATATTTTGGGTGCCATTTTGCCTGCCATCGAAATGGCGGCGATGCCCGATAATGATTCTTTTCTCTTTATAGCCGATTTTCATTCACTCACACAGATAAAGGATGCCGGACAAATGCGTCAAAACACCTATGCCACGGCTGCAACTTGGCTTGCCTTTGGCCTGAATCCGAAAAAAACGGTTTTTTATCGGCAAAGCGACGTGCCTCAGGTAACCGAACTCACTTGGTTTTTGAACTGTTTTTTCCCTTATCAAAGACTCACTTTGGCTCATTCTTTTAAGGATAAAGCCGACCGATTGGAAGATGTCAACGCGGGTTTGTTTGATTATCCCATGCTGATGGCCGCCGATATCTTGTTGTATGATGCGGAAATTGTCCCCGTCGGGAAAGACCAGTTACAACATCTTGAAATCACCAGGGATGTGGCATCGCGCTTCAATAGTTTGATGGGGGAAACTTTTGTTGTACCACAGGCAAAAGTGCAGCAAAACACCATGTATGTTCCCGGAACCGATGGTTCGAAAATGAGTAAATCGAAAGGCAACACGATTGATTTGTTTCTTAGCGACAAAGCTCTTCGCAAGCAAATCTTGGCTATACAAACTGACAGCACACCGCTCGAAGCACCAAAAAATCCTGACACCTGCAATGTTTTTTCGCTCTACAAACTGATTGCCTCAAGCAAACAAACTGACGAGATGAAAGCAAACTACGAAAGTGGCGGATACGGTTACGGGCATGCCAAACAAGCTCTCTATGAACTGATTGTCAAAAAGTTTGAAGAACCTCGACGAAAGTTTGCTGATTATATGGCAAATACACAATTGGTCGATCGCGCATTGGTTTTAGGTGCCGAACGTGCCGAAGCTGTTGCACAAAGTGTACTCAAAAGGGTTCGAAGCAGATTGGGATATTGAAAAAACCTCACAAATCTGAAGATTCAGAACCGTGAGGCTTTCCAAAATAACGCTGAACATCAAAGACTATCTTCTGATAATCAACTTTTGAACTTTGCTGAAACTTTCTCCTTTTAGTTTGATAAAATACAAGCCGGAACTCAAACCTTGAAGTTGAATCTGATTGGTTGTACCAAAATTAAGATTCATGTTTTGACGGAAAACTTCCTGACCGCTCAGGGTATAAACCCGAACATCGGTTTTGCCAAAACTGGTATTGGAAACAATATTTACTTCACCCGAAGTTACCGTGGGGAAAATTTTGATGTTGTTGTTTGCTAATTCTTTGTCGTCAATGCTTAGTGTTGTACTGAAAACACCGGTAAACAGACCCCTACCATGCGTAGCAGCCAAAACCGTGTTGTCGGACGTTCTTAAATCCAAGTCAATAACCGTCACGTCTTTCATCCCGTTTTGCGATTGCACCCAAACGGGGCTGGCATCCGTAAAATTTTGGGTACGCCATACCCCCAAGGCGGTGCCGAGGATGACTTCAACGTTATTCAGTGGATTTTTTAAGACCGCTTTTACCGGAATGTCGGGCAAATTTCCTTCTTTATTTTGCCAAGTTGCGCCACCATCTGCTGTGTACCAAAGGCTTACCACGCCAAAGTTGTGCATGGTAACAAAAATTTCCTGCTCGCTATTGCCTAATTCGATATCTGATATACTGCCTACAAAACTCGGCCCTGTGATTTCTGACCATTGTCTTAAAAAACTTTCCGCTTTGGTCAGTTTAAGCAATTTTCCGTTTAACAGGCCGATAAAAACATTGGAATTTGACCCCCCGAAAGGAGATACTTTCATGGCGGTCATGGATTCATCCAAAAGCGCGTTGGTCAAATTGTTTCGAGTAATGGTTAGCTCGTTTGTCTTTATGTTTCTAAACATTGCCAATCTGAACGTTGGAGGTGATCCGGATATGGTCGCATCCGAAAAAAACACATCATTCACTTCGTCTAAGGCCGCGGTGTTGATAAAACTGCCGTTATTTCCTTCATTTACAATAAAGTAAGAAGGAGAAGTGGGGGTGTCCGGCAGCGCAAAGAAAAAATGTGTGTTACCGGGGAAAGAGGCGATTCCGTAATCGTTGTCTTTGTCGAGTTGGGTATAAGCACCATCACCACCGAACAATTCGTCAAACGAGTTTGCTCCCGCGGCAGCGGCAAAAGCAAAAGGCGAGCCGTTGTCTTGGGTGCCGCCGCCAATATCTTCAACAGCTATATTTTGCCCAATCGTGCCGTAATAGTATTGTGTCACATTGTAGTCTTTGTTGCGGCTTGCGATGGCAGTCGTGGAGGAAGAGGCTGTAGAAAGGCTTGATGCAAAATACACACCACCGTCGTTGCCCATGATGGCTTGGTCGGCATTGGTAGGATGAAAAACAAACGCGTGCTGGTCAGCATGAACAAGCGGGACTGGGAGTACACCTAATGCCGGATTATTGGACCATTTGGATATTTGTTCCCAAGCAAAATTGTTGGTCGCGGGGTTGAATACCCCGCTAAACAAATCTATCCCGCCGACATACACTTTGTTTTGATCGGTTGGGTC
>PFUR01000023.1:5693-6689 GCA_002790195.1 Flavobacteriales bacterium CG_4_9_14_3_um_filter_40_17 | reverse complement strand
GACGATTTTTCGTTGTGGTTTGATTAAAGATTGGAAAACACGATATTTCTCAACCATGACGAAGTCACTTTTTTAGAGTTGTGGTTTGATTAAAGATTGGAAAACACGATATTTTGGGGGCATTTTTGATTTATGTTTGCTTAGTTGTGGTTTGATTAAAGATTGGAAAACACGATATTCACAAATCGTGACTGTCATATAATCAAGTAGTTGTGGTTTGATTAAAGATTGGAAAACACGATATTAAGCTTATTGTAAGTTATGAGGACAAGATTGTTGTGGTTTGATTAAAGATTGGAAAACACGATATTTCAGTAAACTCATAGTTAGGGTCATAATCCGTTGTGGTTTGATTAAAGATTGGAAAACACGATATTTAATAACGAAATTTCTTTTAGGCAAAGGCGGTTGTGGTTTGATTAAAGATTGGAAAACACGATATTGCTCCGAAGAACAGTCATACGACCCCATAGTTGTGGTTTGATTAAAGATTGGAAAACACGATATTACGAAGGCTTAAATGGCACTTCCACGGGTGTTGTGGTTTGATTAAAGATTGGAAAACACGATATTTTTTGAAAAAAAAACAGCCCTTTTCCCCTAGTTGTGGTTTGATTAAAGATTGGAAAACACGATATTCTACCCGAAGAGCCTGCAGGGCAAACAACGTTGTGGTTTGATTAAAGATTGGAAAACACGATATTATCCGCTCCACAATCACACCCAGTTGATATGTTGTGGTTTGATTAAAGATTGGAAAACACGATATTGCCGAAGTAAGATTTTTAAAAGGTAGGGTTGTTGTGGTTTGATTAAAGATTGGAAAACACGATATTCACAAAGAGTTTTGATGTACGAACCTAAGTGTTGTGGTTTGATTAAAGATTGGAAAACACGATATTCAACCAGGGAGTATGGTTGTTTCCAACCAGGTTGTGGTTTGATTAAAGATTGGAAAACACGATATTAGTTGGACTGTTACCTTCTAATAATCAT
>PFUR01000023.1:0-5663 GCA_002790195.1 Flavobacteriales bacterium CG_4_9_14_3_um_filter_40_17 | reverse complement strand
GATTGGAAAACACGATATTAGTTGGACTGTTACCTTCTAATAATCATGTATATAAAGAGAAATATCGTGAGAAAAAATGCTTCTTTTCCGGAAGAAATAACCGGGATTGAGGCATTTTTTAGTTTCTATCGGGTTTGAAGCGTTTTTCATTTTGAAAATATAAAGCTATAGAAAACAAATAGAAAGTCAGGATGCGAATTTGTTATGGTTAAATGTGTCATAAGCAACTTAATTCCCCGGCTGCTTAATCGTGAAATTTTCCTTCGCTTTGGCAGCATCCACCATGTCTTTAACTTCCTTGAGCAAGCGTTTGGCATCGTAGATAATCCCGTCTTTGATGGTGTATTTCACCCCACCGACACGGACGACTTCGTTGTTTTCGTTCAGGCGGATGGCTCCGGTGCCATACAAAACTTTAAAATTGGCCAAGGGGTTTTCTTCCACAATCACAAAATCGGCCAATTTGCCCACTTCTACACTGCCGATTTTGTCTGCCATGCCCAAGGCTTCCGCGCCGTTGAGCGTCGCGGATTGGATGACTTCCAAGGGGTGAAACCCGGCTTCGCGCAAGAGTTCGAGTTCGCGTATATAGGCAAAACCGTAGAGTTGGAAAATAAAACCCGAATCGGAGCCCGCGGTCACTCGGCCGCCCCGGTTTTTGTATTCGTTGACAAAGGCCATCCACAGTTTGTAGTTTTCTTTCCAGCTCACTTCCTGCTCTGTGCCCCAATCGTGCCAGTAGGAACCGTGCGAGATCTTGCTGGGTTGATAAAACCGCCACAGTGAAGGCAGGGTGTAGTCTTCGTGCCACTCAGCACGGCGCGCGCGTTGAAAATCGCGGTTGGCTTCGTAGATATTAAAGGTAGGGTCGATGGTGAAGTCTAAAGAAATGAGTTCGTTCATCACCGCGTTCCATTTTTCAGAATAAGGTTTGGCAGCTTGTTTCCAAAGTTTTCCGGCTTCTTCAAAGCGGTTTTGCTCGTTCTGATAGTTGTAATCCGGCGGATAGTTTTGCACCGTCCGATCTTCAAAAAGTGCTTCCGGCAGACCATACCAATGTTCCATAGAAGTAAGTCCGGCGCGGGCGGAATGCAGCACATTCCATCCGGCCACGTCCATCTGTGCGTGATGCATGGCCGAGCGTTTGCCGAGTTTTTTGTTTTCTTCGAGCGAGGCTTGCATAATGTCGGGCCGAGCACCAAAAAACTTGATGCCGTCTGCGCCTTTGACGGCGTTTTGGCGAAGCCAATCGAGGGCTTGTGCCACCGAGTTGATGCCGTCTTTACTGCCCTGTCCGAAACTGGTGTAAGTAAAAATACGGGGTGCGACAATCTCATTTTTTTCACTTTGCTGTTTCAGTTTGAGGGCAAAATCCAAGCCGCGCCCACTGGGTTCACGAACGGTGGTCACGCCATGTGCCATCCACAGACGAAACACATATTCCGGCTCGGCACCTTGCGACACGCCACCGATGTGGCCGTGCATGTCGATAAAACCGGGCAGAAGATACATGCCTTCCGCATTGAGTTCGTGCCCGCCCGGCTTGCTTTTGGGCCGGCGTTCCGGATTGATGACCACACCGGGATAACCCACGGTTTGTATAGTGGTGATGAGGTTGTTTTCGACCACAATGTCCACCGGACCGATGGGCGGTGCGCCATTGCCGTTGATGAGGGTGACACCGCGGATGATGAGTTGGCTGTATGGACCTTCGCCTTTGTAGTCGGATGTTTGTGCAAAAACGAGCGACAAATTGGCCACAAGGAAAAGTAGGTTGACGAGGATTCGGGATTTTGAAGTCATAGTGTGGAAGGTGATGAGAAGTTTGTTATTGCTAAAGGGTTATAATGGAAGCCTGAATTCTATGCTTCTTTAAAATACAAGCAATCTGATGAAGTATGTATGCCCTTGTAAATACTTTTTGATTTTGAAAAACAGATTCAAAAAACGCAAAGTGACAACAGTTAGATGTAGAATTAAATGTCAGGTCGAGTGGCTTTATTAAGTTGCGCTTTTGCAACATAATAAAGCCGTATCGAGACCTTAAATTGATACTTATTGAGTACATGGGTTACAATTTGTTAATTATCATCGGGTTTGCCAAGTGTGATTTCTTTTTCTATGTAGCCGCCGCGGGTGGAGAGCAGTTTGAGTTTGCCTTTGGCACCATTGATGCCGTTGAGTTTGACGGTGATGCTCGCGGTTTTTTGCTCGCCCGGTTGGGTGTAGCCGAGATAGGCGGTTTTGTCGAAAGTGGCAGGGTTGGTGATTTGTACTTTGGCGGTGTCGCCACCTTTGGTCAAATCTTTGTCGAAACTGAGTTGCATGCGGTCTTCCTGCACGATTTTCACGAGCTGCGCTTGTCTTAAAGCGACAGGTAAATTGCCTGTATTTGAGAAAGTTACGTTGATGGTGTAGGTGTCGCCTTTTTGTTTGATATCGATTTTGCCGAGGGTAATCTGTGGTAATTCGAAGGCCATGGCCAAGTTGAAAATGGCTTGTTTTTTAGCCCAATTTTCGAGTTGCCAAGGCGGGCCGTTTTGACTGTAGAATTTCGGATGAAAACCACCTATTTCGACCTCGCCGAGGGTGGGATGCTTGAAAGGTTCCCATTCTCTGAAACCCTTGCCGTCGTTGGCCTCGTCGTCCCAGCGAATGGCATCGTAATCGTCGTATTCGCCGTTGTTGTCGTAGTCTTTCATGGCGCCGTTGTTCCAGAGTTCGTCACCATACCAAATGCTTCCAAAATAGAAATAGCCAAAGTCCGGGCCGTGGCCAAAAAGTGGCTCAGGTTTGGACGGATCGCCCGTAAAACGGTTGGTTTTGTAGCGGGTCATATAGGTTTCATAGACATCGCCCGCCCAAGGATAGTTGGTGATGCTTAGGCCGAGTTCGTCATATTTTTTGTAATACGCCAAATCTTCGGGATACATGCGCTCTTCGCTTTTGGAAGTGGATGGCGGACGCAAGTGCATGGGCACGCGGGTGTCCATAGAATTGACGACGGAAATATTGGGGTGCGACAGCATCCACAGTGCGGTGGCACGGGTTTCTGTTTCGCTAAGCGGAAATTCGCCGGCACCGTTTTGGGTGTAGCCACGGTTGGTGAGGTCGCCACCGTTGTCGGGTCGCCAGTTTTCGGGATAATTACGGTGCAGATCGAGACCGCCGATGCCGTCCTCATTGATTTTTCCATCGCCATCGTTGTCAATACCTTCGGTATGCACAATCCAGTCGCCGCCCTGTTGGACGCGTTCCATCAATCGGCCTTTGGGGTCGCGCGGGTCTATGCGGTGGGTGCCTTCTTCGCCATCTTTGGGTCGGTGCTTGATTTGGTAGATGATGCCATCGCCGTCTAAATCTTCGGCTTCGTCTTCATCGAGGAGGCCGTCGCCGTCATTGTCTTTTGGGCGCGCGCTACTGCGGTTGGCGATGGCCGTGTTGAGGTATAGATTGGAGCCATCAGGGTTGTTTTGTGGTCGTAGATAGATGGACTTGGTATCGATGAGTTGGGTTATTTTTTGGTCTTTGCCGTAGTTTTCGATGAGGTGTTGGGTGAGCCAAAGGATGGATTCGCTGCTGGTGATTTCGCCACTGTGTCTGCCGCCTTCAAAATAGGCAGCCGGTTTGTCGGTGTCTTTGCCTGTTTTTTTGTTGGTCAGGGTCATTTGAAGAATGGGACGGCCTTCAAAACTTTTGCCGACTTCGTACAAATCAACAATATCAGGATAGGTTTCTGCCCAATGTTTGTACCAGTAATACATCACATCTACGGTGTGGTAAGTGTCAAACGTTAGTTTTTCCCCGGCTTCGTATTGCACTTCAGGGTGGCGGTGTTGTTTGAAAAAACTGATGCCATGCCGTTCGCCTTTGATGGTGTAGAAAGCGGTGTCTTTGTCTGACTCCGGCCAGGTTTCTACACCTAGAGGACGATAGCCTTGCCCGAAAATCAGCAAGGTTGAAAAAAGACTTAAAATGGAAAATAAGATTCGCATAAGATTATGATTTGGTTTGTGTGGTGGTTTTAAACATGTTTTCAAAAACCCATGCAGGGCCAATTAGTAGGAATTGCAGGTCTTTGAGAAAGGAGGGTTTTTTGCCTTCGAGTTTGTGGCCGTAGAATTGGCCTATCCAAGCAATGACAAAAATAGCAAGGGAAAACAAGGGTAATGAAATGGCTTGCCCTATCAGGTGATTGAACCAAACACA
This sequence comes from Flavobacteriales bacterium CG_4_9_14_3_um_filter_40_17, assembly GCA_002790195.1. GTDB lineage: Bacteria > Bacteroidota > Bacteroidia > Flavobacteriales > Flavobacteriaceae > UM-FILTER-40-17. Next base: position 1,454 of record PFUR01000023.1, on the reverse strand, counting down.
AAGCGAGGCAAAAAGCAATACTTTGAGTGCTGTGATGACTGACAAGCGCAGGTAAAAAATCAGAATAAAAATCAAGGTTACGGTTGCCCAATTCTCAATAAGCGGATTGGAGAAGGGCAAAATATTTTCTAAAAATCCGGTTGGTATGCTCATCAGCAAGCCGATGATAGAAAAGAAAATAGCCGGCACGCAGAGGTAGTGTATCTTTTTGTTGGTCGGGTTTTGATGGCTGACGGCGTATTCGTCGAACCATTGGTTGAGGGTTTTCATGAGGTGGGTTGGTTTCTATCGATAAATGTATAAAAAAAAATGGTTATCGAGATTATCCTGTTTTTTGAATCTCAATATGCATTTTGCAATGACTCGTTTGTTTTTTTCTCAGATAAAATAATAATTTTACATTGCTTCATTGGTATAATAGTTGTTATGGATTTTAAAACAGATTTTATGATTAAAAAATTACTTTTTTTACTCCTGTTCTTTACAATTTTTTCATGTATTCCCATCCGGATTGCGCCTAACATCAAGGACGACAAGGTGATGTTGGCGAAAAAATTTAAACGAAAATTACCTAAGGACTACTATGCTTTTATTTTTGAAGACCCGAAGGATGCAGACGAATTTTATAACTTTATCAATGCGAAATTTGGTTTGGGGTTTCAGGATGTGGAATACAACGTTCCATTCTTTGTTGAAGGCCAAGTATTTTTCCTTTCTTTTCACGAGGTAGAAATACCGACCAAAACCATCAATCTTTTACCTATGATAATTGATGCTAAATTGGAGGATTCCGGAAATGACTCTATTTTAGAGGAATATTATTTTAGCAGAAACGGGCATTGGTATTTGGCGATTACGGTGACCGATAAAAATATGGAAGATTGCCTGAAGCCAAAACATCCGGCGCGTGCTCAAACGATTAATTATCTGCGGGCTTTGCAAAAAGAATATTTGAACACGAGCAATTATGCGGCTGCCTATTTTAGAAAATAAAGAGGTAAACAATTGATATATAATATTATATTTTTTTTTGTTGGTTGTTCATAAAGTTTACTTGTGTCCGCAATACAGGTTTCTGTCAACTAGTTAGGCGTGATTCCCCCTACTTCTCAAAAGTTGATTTCGCCTGCTAACGAGAGTGCATTGAAAATTAAGAAAAGTAGAAATTTTTAAAAATGTAACTAATTGAAAATAAATTAATAACAAAAACGTTAGTCAGAAGTTTAAACGATATCACTGTTGACACAGAAAGACACGAGAACCATTAACAATTTGGTTTTACATCTCTTGACTGTTGCGACTGACAGAAAAATAATAGTGGAGACCAGAACCCACTTGAAAAAACGGGGCGCCACCGAAAAGCCATATGAGTAGGAAAATTAAATTCATAAATCATGCCTAAATATGTAATTGAACGTGAAATTCTTGGAGCAGGTAAATTAACTCCGGAACAA
>PFUR01000027.1 GCA_002790195.1 Flavobacteriales bacterium CG_4_9_14_3_um_filter_40_17 | reverse complement strand
CACCAAGTGATTCTCAACGAAGTGCACATCCACAATCGGGTGTTGCTATCGGATTTGGCAAACATTCTTCAGGTTTCTATCGATACGGTCAGAAGAGACTTGAAGGAGTTGGACGAACTCGGGAAAATAAAACGGGTGCATGGCGGTGCAGTGTCCAAGGGTTTTAATATTTATACCGAAAGCCAACGCGATGTATATGCCTATGAAAACAAGACACTTATCGCGCAAAAGGGAATTTCCCTGTTGAAAAAAGGCGATGTGGTCCTTATCAGTGGAGGGACAACCAATTTGGAGTTTGCTAAATTACTCCCTTTAAAAATGAGCCTTACGTTTTTCACGCCAAGCCTGCCGATGGCTATCGAATTGCTCAACAGCCCCTCCAACAGCGAGGTCATTTTTATCGGCGGGAAACTCTCCAAAGGTTCGCAATTGGCTACCGGTGGGAGTGCCATCCATATTTTGTCAGAGCTTAAAGCTGACATCTGTTTTTTGGGGACAGGTTATCTCGATCCCATCAGCGGCATCACCGAAATTGACTGGGAAATTGCCCAGCTCAAAAAAGCAATAGTCAACGCATCCAAAAAAGTGGTCTCCCTGACTATTTCGGAAAAACTGAACACCATCAACCGCTACAAAATATGCGATATCAGTAGGCTGGATGTGCTCGCAACTGAATTAGACCCCAATTCACCCTCATTGGATACTTTCAGAAAACAAGGTATCGAACTGCTTTAATTCTTACAATAGTTATCAAACGCGATTTCTATGCCGAATAGCGTCGTTTTATCGACAAAATGCGTCTTTGCAAAGTCGAATGCGTTAATAGCTTAAATCCGGTTGTATAAATACTTTGGATAAAAAAACCATAACTCACAAAAAAACTGTAATTTTTTACCCGATTTCAACCTAATCTTTTCTTGACAATGCTGTTGCATGCAAATTCAAACTCTCGCGTCCCGCTGAAATACCACCTGATTTTTTGGTTTGTGTATTTTTCATTCAATGTAGTGCGATGGGGTAGTTTTTTTGATGATTATTGGTATTCGCTCAAATCGAATGCAGTCGAATTTCCCCTCCACCTATTCAGCTCCTATTTTACGATTTACTATTTGTTTCCAAAATTTATTCTTACCAAAAAGTATTTTCTTTTCTTCTTTTTTCTACTATTGACCATTGTTGTGGTCTATCTGGGTGTTATCGGGTTCAATTGGTGGTTAGTCACCAAAAACATTTGGCCGGAAGCAAACGGCATCAAACAGCCTTTTACCCTTTCACACTTCACCGCTGTTGCCGTGGGTGAAGTTTACGTCATTGCCTTCGTGTCTGTCATCAAAATGACTTTGGACTGGTTGTATGAAAAAAGAAAAAATGACCGGCTGACCAAAATCCAATTGCAAACCGAACTAGACTTTCTAAAATCGCAAATTCAACCACATTTTTATTTCAATACACTCAACAGTTTGTATGCCTTAACGCTAGAAAAATCGGATTTGGCTCCTAATTTGGTTTTGAAACTTTCAGACATTATGCAATATGTTTTATACGATGTCCGTAGTTCGCAAATCAAACTTATTGATGAAATAGCCTACATTCAAAACTACATAGACTTGGAGCGCATCCGTTTTGGTGAACGCGTTTTAGCTACTTCTTACATTTCAGGTGATATCGAAGAAATTAGTGTTCCTCCACTGTTGTTTCTGCCATTTATTGAAAACTGTTTCAAACACGGCACTCAAGGCAATCACAATATCGAATTGAGCATACATTTTAAAAATATAGAAAATAAAACCCTGCAATTTTCTGTTGTAAATACGTATCAAGAAGCCGAAGAACCATCAGAAACCAAAGGCGGAATCGGCATGAAAAATGTCCAACGGCGTTTGGATATTTTATTTCAGGATCGTTATAAACTCAAGATAACGCAAAAAAAATCTAAATTTAAAGTCCAATTAAGCATCCCTATCTCTCAAACATGCAACTCAACTGCCTCATCATAGACGACGAAGAAATGGCCATCAAAGTGATTGAAAACCACTTGCTCGAATTTCCGGACATCAAAGTCATCGGCACTTTTCAAAACCCGATGGCCGCACTCCCGATTATCGAAAACGAAGCCATCGACCTAATTTTTTTAGATATCAACATGCCCAAAGTAAGCGGTCTTGATTTCCTTCGAAACATCACACTCAAACCGCATGTCATCATCACCACAGCCTATCGGGAGTTTGCGGTGGAAAGTTTTGAGCTCAACGTAGCCGATTATTTGGTAAAGCCGATTCCTTTTGCCCGTTTTTTGAAAGCCATCAACAAGGTAAACAACCTCATCCAATTGGGAAAAGGCATCCCTACTGAGTCGCTCGGCAAAGAACAAGCGCATATTTTTTTGAAATCAAATAAAAAATTAGTCAAAGTCTATCTCAATGAAATATTGTTCATTGAAAGCTTAAAGGATTACATAAAAATTGCTACCACAGCAGGTGATTTTATGATATTGAAAAGCATCACCGCTATTCAAGACGAGCTTCCAAGCGAGCAATTCCTTCGCGTACATCGCTCGTTTATCGTGTCGATAGATAAAATAAAAGCCCTCGAAGGGAATGTTATCGAAACCGCCAACCGAAAAATCCCAATTGGCAGGAATTACCTGAAAGATGTCAGGAAAGCTATCCTCAATTTGGAAGGTGATGAAGACCTATAAGTGTTAAATCACAAATTCCAAAACACAAGCTTCAATACTCTCTTAATACTTAACTTTTAATACTCAATATGATTCACCTAACCACCCTCGACTACATCATCATCACTGTATTCTTTTCTACTACCTTATTTATCGGGTTGTATGTCTCAAAAAAATCAGGAAAAGACTCGACGGAGTTTTTTCTTTCCGGTCGAAACATGCCTTGGTGGCTACTGGGACTGTCGATGGTTGCAACCACTTTTTCAACCGACACACCCAATTTAGTGACCGATTTGGTTCGAACCAACGGTGTATCCGGGAACTGGGTTTGGTGGGCTTTTTTGATTACTGGTTTACTGACTGTGTTTGTCTATGCCAAACTTTGGCGCAGATCTAATGTCAACACAGACATCGAGTTTTATGAAATGCGGTACGGTGGCAAACCCGCACGTTTCTTGAGGGGATTTCGCGCCATTTATCTTGGCATCGTGTTCAACATCATGGCAATGTCGGGCGTTACTTTGGCAGCCATCAAAATAGGGCAGGTTATGTTGGGCTTGGATCCTGTTCAGATTGTCTTGTTAGCCGGTTTGGTGACTGTAATATTTAGTGCTGTCGGCGGATTCAAAGGCGTAGTCTATACTGATTTCTTGTTGTTTTTTGTCGCCATGGCCGGATCATTTGGGGCAGCTTGGTATAGCATCAACCTGCCGGAAGTAGGTGGTTTGCAAAATCTTTTTTCGCACGCAAACGTCATCGATAAAATGTCGTTAATACCCGATTTTGACAATACAGAAGCCGTTATTTTATTGTTGGTAATCCCGTTGGCAGTCCAATGGTGGAGTTCGTGGTATCCGGGTGCCGAGCCGGGTGGCGGCGGGTATATTGCCCAAAGGATGCTGGCCGCCAAAGATGAAAACCACGCCATCGGAGCCACTTTCTTTTTCAACATCATGCATTATGCAATTCGCCCTTGGCCATGGATTTTGGTTGCGCTGGCTTCTTTGATAGTGTATCCGGATATTGCCAGCATACACGCTGCTTTTCCGAATATTACGGAAGACAAATTGGGGCAAGATTTAGCATACAGTGCCATGCTCACCCGGCTTCCGGCAGGCCTCATCGGATTGGTGTTGGCTTCGTTGGTTGCAGCTTATATGTCCACCATTTCGACCCACCTCAATTGGGGATCATCTTACATCGTGAATGATTTTTACAAACAACAAATCGACAAAAACGCCTCTGAGAAAAAATTGGTTGCCGTAGGGCGAATCTCTACCGTTGTCCTGATGATTGCCAGTGCCTTTTTTGCTTTGGCTTTGCAAAATGCGGTACAACTCTTCGACATCATTTTGATGTTTGGCGCCGGCACCGGTTTGATTTTTATCCTCCGTTGGTTTTGGTGGCGAATCAACGCTTGGAGCGAAATCTCAGCCATGTTTTCATCGGGTATTATTTCAATCTTGTTTAATTTCACCTCGCTCGGATTCATTTTGTTTGACCACAAAAATATCCTTACCGGAGACTTAGAGGACGGGTGGATGCCGTCTTGGGCTAAATTTCCAATGGTTGTTCTGATTACTACCATTATTTGGTTGGCGACCACTTTTCTGACCCAACCCGAAAGTAAAGAGGTGCTGGAGGATTTCTATAAAAAAATTCAACCCGGTGGGCCGGGCTGGAAAAAAATAGTGTATGAAGCCGCTACTGAAAACAGAAATTTAGTCACCCGCAACGAAGCATGGAATGTTCCTTCGGGAATTTTGGCAATATTGATAGGTTGCGCCTTTATCTATTCTACCTTGTTTGCTACCGGCTATTGGATTTATGGTCAAATTAATATCGCATTGCCCACAACTTTGGTAGCTTTGGCGGCTGGCTTCGCTTTGTTGAAAGTATGGAAAAAGATTCGGTCGAACGTGTTGTAGCGGTCAACCCCGACAGGGTTTAGAACCCTGTCGGGGTTAGAAAATGCCAGAATTTAAAATCCAAGTGTTAGATAAACACTGAAATAAAGTTTAAATTTACATGGTTTTCATTTTAATAATTCACCTTAAATGCCTCTTCATAAAACCATAGAGCCCAACCCGACAACCCGCATCTTAATTTGGCATATTACCGAATCTTTTCAAGAGTTGAATCAGGGTATTTTGCTCAAAGAGAAAAGCCGGGAAAGAATGTTGGGCATGCAATCCGAAATTCACCAACGCGGATTTTTGAGCATACGCTATTTGCTCAAAGAATTGGGTTATGCAGACGAGGACTTATCTTATGACTCGAACGGAAAACCTTATTTACGCGACGGTATGCATATTTCTATTACCCATTCGTTTCAATTTGCAGGTATTGTGGTAAGCGACCGGGCTTTCGGCATAGACATCGAAATGCAGCGTGAGAAAATCAAAAAAATAGCCAATAAATTTTTGGGGGAAGGGAAAGAATTTGAAGAAAACAAAGACGATGTACATAGACTCACCCTGATTTGGGGAGCTAAAGAAGCCATCTATAAAATAGCTCCGCCTGTGGGCCTGAGTTTCAAAAACCACATTCGCATTCATTTTGAAGAAGCGAACATTCACAAACTCAACGGAAAAGTAAATTTTAAAAACGAAGTTACGGATTATGTACTAGAAGGAGCCGAATTTGAAGGTTTCACTTGTGTGTATGGCACTTTTGCCATTTAAATTTCATGGTTTACTTCCATACTTTTAGACGGGAATAGCACCGAAGGTTTTCGACCGGGAAACTTACATACCGTAATTTCCCGGGTTTTTATTGTTGCCAAAAAAAACTAAAAACTTATTCAACAAAAAGTTTTACCAAGCCCTTTGTGTTTAGTCCTTTTTTGTGACTAATTTTCCACTACAGCTTTGGCACTCTGTACCTCTATGACGTTTAGAATGGTGTTTTGTGAATAATCTACCTCTGTTATTTTGCCGTCTTCAGACCAAAACAACCATTTGCCGGTTTTTTTGCCGTTTGCATAATTAGCCAAAGCCGATTTGGTTCCGTCTTCCCGGTAAGAAATCCACTGCCCGTCTAATTTGTTGTCTTTGAAATACCCCTGTTGACGAACTTGCCCGTTTTCATAAAAGTAAGTGGCTTTTACCAAATCTCCTTCTTTTTCCAATTTTAATCCGGGTTGTTGCGCGTTAAGTCCTGCGAAGCAAAACAACAACGCTAAAAACAATATTTTTTTCATGGCTAATATTTTTAAATGAACGGTTTAGTTTACAATTACTTTACAAAGATATATAAAAATTTACATATTAGATACATAAAAATAACAATTAATTTACATAAA
>PFUR01000059.1:511-23992 GCA_002790195.1 Flavobacteriales bacterium CG_4_9_14_3_um_filter_40_17 | reverse complement strand
AGCGTTTACCATATTGTAGCTTTTCCCCAATTTTTCAGCCAACCAAGTCTGTTTAATTCCTTTCTGTTCCAACACTTCCTTAATTCTGTTCATTGTAATTCGGTCTTATCTATTTTCAAAGGTCTCATTGAATCGCTTCGCTTATTTCAGATGTTATTTTGTCAGTCGCTAAATTAATCAGTTTATTTTAAATATCTCAAAAAACTGTGTATATAATGTAGATATTCTGTTCGGGTGCGGTGGGAAAGGGCAAGCTCTTTTGGTTTTTCAGCGTTGGCTTTGTGTGTCGGCAAAAAACAAACCCGCCTGCCAGACGTTCAGGGGTGCTTGACCGAGCGTTGGCTTTTTTCAATGATGCAAAACTGCACAATGGCAGTTGCAATAAACTAAAATACGCGTTTATAAATCTTCACAAAATCGTATTTTTACAAAAATTGAAATCTGATGAGCCAACAAAAAAGACTGTTCCTGCTTGATGCTTACGCCTTGATATTCAGAGGTTACTATGCATTTATCAAAAACCCGCGTATCAATTCCAAAGGATTAAACACCTCCGCGGTGATGGGATTTATGAATTCATTGTTGGATGTCATCAAAAGGGAAAAACCAGACCACCTCGCGGTCGCTTTTGACAAAGGAGGAAGCGATTTCCGCAACGAAATGTTCGCCGAGTACAAGGCCAACCGCGACGAAACCCCCGAAGCCATCCGGATTGCCGTTCCTTATATCCAAAAATTGCTCGAAGCCATGACTATTCCGGTGATAGAAAAAGCAGGCTTCGAAGCCGATGACTTGATTGGAACCTTAGCAAAACAAGCAGAAAAAGAAGGTTTTAAGGTTTTTATGGTCACGCCCGACAAGGATTTTGCACAGTTGGTCAGCGAAAATATTTTTATGTACCGCCCGGCACGCATGGGAAACGGAATAGAAATATGGGGAATACCGGAGGTAAAAGCCAAGTTTGAAATCGAAAACCCAGTTCAAGTTATCGACTTTTTGGCGATGATGGGCGACGCGGTAGACAACATTCCAGGGCTTCCCGGAGTAGGAGAAGTAACGGCAAAAAAATTGTTGAAAGAATTCGGCTCCATCGAAAATTTGTTGGAAAACACAGATAAACTCAAAGGCAAACTCAAAGAGAATATTGAAAACAGCAAAGAAAAAGGGCTGATGTCCAAAAAATTAGCTACTATTTTACTCGATTGCCCGGTGACTTTCCACGAACAAGATTTCGAGATGGCTAAACCGAAATTCGATCAACTCAATGCACTTTTTGACGAACTCGAATTCCGCAGGATTAAAGAACAGTTCGAACAACTTTTCGCCAATCACTACCTGTCCGATTCGCCCGCATCGATTGCTGAAGTTCCGAGTGGTAAAACATCCGGCAAACAAACCGATCAAATGTCTCTTTTTGGCGAAACTACCGCCGCCGAACCAGCAATCTTGATGAGTAGCTCATTTGAAAATATACTAACCACCCCGCATTTATACCAAAGCATCGACAGCGAATTTGCACTTAATATTCTGGTAAACAAACTTTTGAAACAACCCGAAGTTTGTTTCGACACCGAAACCACCAACCTCGACCCCTTGCTGGCCGAACTCGTCGGGATTGCTTTCAGTTGGGAAAAAGGCAAAGGATATTATGTTGCATTTCCGGAAGACAAAGCTGTTATTGAGGCTTATCTAAAAATGCTACAACCCTTTTTCGATTCTGAAAACATCCAGAAAATTGGACAAAACCTTAAATATGACCTAAAAGTTTTGGCAAAATACAATGTGGCCGTTCGCGGAAAACTTTTTGACACCATGTTGGCACATTACCTCATCAATCCGGATATGCGACACAACATGGATGTGTTGGCTGAAACCTACCTCAACTATTCGCCGGTTTCCATTACCGAACTCATCGGTAAAAAAGGCAAAAATCAGCTCAATATGCGGGAGGTTGACCTTGTCAAAGTGACTGAATATGCCACGGAAGATGCCGATATCACCTTGCAATTGAAAACAGTGTTTGCAAAAATGTTAGACAAAACTACCACCCGCGAATTGTTTGAAAAAGTGGAAATCCCAATATTGAAAGTCTTGGCTGACATGGAGCTAACCGGCATTTCTTTGGATAAAAACTTCTTGAAATCCCTTTCCAAAAATCTGGATGAAGACATCATCCAATTAGAAAAAAATATTTACCAACAAGCGGGGACTAACTTTAATCTGGCTTCACCCAAACAGTTGGGAACCGTCCTGTTTGAGCAACTCAAACTGATTGATAAACCGAAAAAAACCAAAACCGGCCAATACGCCACCGGTGAAGAAGTCTTGTCTTACTTGGCTCCGAAGCACGAAATTGTGCGAAACATACTCGATTGGCGGCAACTCATCAAGCTGAAAAATACGTATGTGGACACGCTGCCGGAGCAAGTCAATCCAAAAACAGGCCGCATACATACTGAGTACATGCAAACTGTCGCTGCCACAGGCCGTTTGAGTTCTAACAACCCCAATTTGCAGAACATCCCAATACGAACCGAACGCGGACGCGAAGTGCGGAAGGCATTCATTGCAAAAGATGAAAACCACGTGTTGCTCGCAGCAGATTATTCGCAAATCGAGTTGCGCATCATCGCTGCCCTGAGTGGCGACCCATCCATGATTGAATCCTTTAAAAATGGGGAAGATATCCACAAAAGTACTGCTTCCAAAGTGTTTGGTGTGCCACTTGAAGAAGTTACCCGTGAGCAAAGAAGCCAAGCAAAAACAGTCAATTTCGGTATTATTTATGGTGTTTCTGCCTTCGGATTGAGCCAACAAACCGATTTGTCAAGAAGCGACTCAAAAAATTTGATTGACACCTATTATGCTACTTATCCCAAATTAAAAGACTACATCCAGTCACAAATAGATTATGCTGTCGAACATGGTTACGTGAAGACCATTTTAGGCAGAAGGCGATACCTGCCGGATATTCATTCGCAAAATGCGGTAGTCAGAAGTGCTGCCGAACGAAATGCCGTCAATGCGCCTATCCAGGGAAGTGCAGCGGACATAATCAAATTGGCAATGATCCGGATTTTTGATCAATTGAATGAAAATCAACTCAACACCAAAATGTTGTTGCAAGTACATGATGAATTGGTCTTTGAAGTCCCCAAAAACGAATTGGAAACAGTGTCTCAGTTAATCAAAAGAGAAATGGAGTCGGCTTATAAATTGGAAGTGCCACTGTCGGTCGATTTGGGTGTAGGGAACAATTGGTTGGAGGCACACTAAACCAGATTTACAAACTGCATAAAAAAAGAAAGACGGCTATTAACCGTCTTTCTTGCCCCAAATTTTTACCATGAACTTTACTTGAAAATCACAGTAATGACCAAACCTACTGTTTAAAAATTTAAGTAGGGGAAATTTTCGATGAACGGTAAAAAAAATCGTTGAAAGGTATAAAACGAGCCTTAGGGATGAATCAAAAGTGTTAAAAAAAGAAAGACGGTCGATTAAACCGTCTTCCCTGCCCCAAATTTTTACCATGAACTTTACTTGAAAATCACAGCAATAACCAAACTTACTGCATAAAATAATCCGTCGATGAAAATTTCGATGAAACGCAGAAATAATCGTTGAAAGGTGTGAAGTGGGTTTTAGGGCTGAATCATAAGTATTAAAAAAAAGAAAGACGGTCGATTAAACCGTCTTCCCTGCCCCAAATTTTTACCATGAACTTTACTTGAAAATCATAGTAATGACCAAACTTACTATATAAAATAATTCGTCGATGAAAATTTCGATGAAACGCAAAAAAAATCGTTGAAAGGTGTTTCTTAGTACGCTCTACCTTTATTTCCTTCATAAAAGTTTATGAAAGCACGGTTTGCAACAATATTTCCACCGGGAGTTGGGTAATTCCCAGTGAAATACCAATCGCCGAGGTTTTTTGGACAAGCAAGATGCAAATTGTTGATGGTTTGATAAATTATTTTGACTTCGGCTTTGATACTTGAATTTCTTAGCATTTCCGCAATTTTATCGGAAATTTGTTCGGCAGTAAAAGGTTTATAGAATGCTTTTACGTAATTTTCAACCTGACTTTGGCCTACGCTCTCTTTGCATTTTTTATAAATCTCTTCAACCAACTGAAAAGTTTTATTCTCGATATGCAATTCTAAAGTTGCCTTGAAAGCAATTAGGTCTTCCAAACGTGCCATGTCGATGCCGTAACAATCCGGATAACGGATTTGCGGAGCAGAAGATACCAACACTATCTTTTTGGGATGGAGACGGTCTAAAATCTTTAATATACTTTTCTTGAGTGTTGTCCCTCGAACAATACTGTCGTCTATCATGACCAAGTTATCTTCCGGATTGACAGCTCCGTAAGTCACATCATAGACGTGAGCGACCAAATCATCTCTACTTTTGTCTTCGGTGATAAAAGTGCGTAATTTTACGTCTTTGATGGCAATTTTTTCATTTCTGATTTTGAGTGCCAATATTTCATTTAACTCGGTTTCTGTAATTTTTCCATTTTTGGCTGCAATCAACTGTCTTTTTTCTTCATTCAAATAGAGATTCGCGGCATCCAACATCCCCAAAAAGGAAGTTTCGGCCGTGTTTGGTATGTAGGAGAAAACGGTGTTCTTTAAATCTTTTCCCAACGCTTCAAATACTTTTGGAAACAACAATCTGCCCAATTCTTTTCGTTCTTCGTATATTTCAGCATCGTTACCACGAGAAAAATAGATGCGTTCAAAGGAACAAGCTTTTCGTTCCAAAGGAGGCAGGATCTGTTTGACTTTTACCTTCCCGGATTTTTTTACGATGAAAGCATTCCCGGGTGGTAATTCTTGGATTTCTTCAAATGGAACATTAAAAACGGTTTGGATGGCCGGCCTTTCAGAAGTCACAACGGCTATTTCGTCATTATAATAGTAATAGGCCGGGCGGATGCCGCTCGGGTCTCTCAAGACAAAGGCATCGCCGTGCCCGAACATGCCAATCATGGCATAGCCGCCATCCCAGTTTTTGGAAGCTTTTTTGAGGATCTTTGCTACGTTCAACCGTTTGGCAATTTCGGGGGAAGCTTCTACTTTGCTGAAGCCTTTTCCCTTTAGTTTTTTGTATAATTTGCTGACCTCATCGTCCAAGAAATGCCCGATTTTTTCCATGACTGTCACGGTATCGGCTTTTTCTTTGGGATGCTGCCCGAGTGCCACAAGGTTTTCAAACAGTTCGTTGACGTTGGTCATGTTGAAATTTCCGGCTACAATCAGATTGCGGTGCATCCAATTGTTTTGGCGGATGAACGGGTGGACACTCTCGATGCTGTTTTTACCAAAAGTCCCATAACGTACATGCCCCAAAAACACCTCTCCTATATATGGTAAATTGCTTTTAAGCGCAGCTACATCATGTATAATTTCAGGGTTTTCGTTGATGATTTCTTCGATTCTTTCATTAATTTGTGAAAAGATATCGATGATGGGCTGGCTTTTATTTGACCTGACTCGGCTCATGTAGCGTTCGCCCGGTTTCATATCGAGTTTGATGCTAGCCAAACCGGCACCATCTTGCCCGCGGTTATGCTGCTTTTCCATCAAGAGATACATCTTGTGAATGCCATACAAGGCACTGCCATATTTTTCTTTATAAAAGGCAAGGGGTTTCAACAACCTTACTAGGGCAATACCACACTCATGTTTGATAGGGTCGCTCATAAACTTAATTGGTAATTGTGCTAACTTTGTTATCTATCATCCCAACGAAATTTCAAATCGGGTAAGTTGTTTAAACTGCTCTATCCGGGTGTCAACTTCTGCCGAAGTCAAACTTTCCATTCTCTCTGTCCCAAATTTTTCAACACAGAAAGAGGCCAATGTAGAACCGTAAATGACGGCATTCTTCATGTTCTCGAAGGAAATGTCTTGAGTTTGTGTCAAATAGCCCACAAATCCACCTGCAAAAGTATCTCCGGCTCCGGTTGGGTCAAATACCTCTTCGAGCGGCAATGCCGGCGCGAAAAATACTTGATCGTCGTAAAATAGCAAAGCACCGTTTTCACCTTTTTTGATAACTACGTATTTTGGTCCCATCTTCATGATGTTTCGCGCAGCTTTCAACAGCGAATGTTCGCTTGTAAGTTGACGTGCTTCTTCATCGTTGATGGTGATAACATCCACACGGGCAATGATTTGCATGAGTTCATCCCAAGTGTTGTTCATCCAAAAATTCATGGTGTCTAAAACGGTTAACTTGGGGGTTTTGTCCATCTGATCCAAAACGCTCAATTGCACCAAAGGATGTAAGTTACCTAACATGACAATGTCTGCTTTGCGAAAATTCTGCGGGACTTTCGGGTTGAAATCAGCCAGCACATTGAGTTCGGTAACTAAGGTGTCGCGGGTATTGAGATCGTTGTGGTATTTTCCGCTCCAAAAAAATGTTTTCCCGTTTGGAATTATTTCGATGCCCGAAGTATCAATTTTTTTAGCGGTCAACATGTCTAAATAATGCTTGGGGAAATCTCCACCAACAACTGATACGACGGCTGATTCGACTTTCTTGAAATAAGAGGAAGAGAGTCCGATATACGTTCCGGCTCCTCCCAAAACTTTAGCCGTTTTCCCAAAAGGGGTTTCGATAGCATCAAAGGCAACAGTGCCTACAATGAGAAGTTTTGACATAGTAACAAAATAATTCGCTGCAAATATAAGCCGATTATTCGGCAAGCGCTTTATTCAATCCCAAAAAAGTACTGAAAGGACCATTGGTCAAAAATAAATTGAAAAGAAATGCAGGCAAACTCCCGCCCGGATCACCTTGCATTTGCTGAATAACGATAATTCCTTTTGAAGATTGTTCTAAATACCAATACCCCGAAAAGTTCTTTACCCGGATAATTTTGTCTTTTTCGGGAACGCTCTCAGAATCGGGTAATAATTTGATTATGATAATATTACTTGTAGGGTGCTGCACTTTCATCCGAGTCACGACATCCCTATTTTGAACAGGCCAAGGCATATCGTTTTCCATATAAATAGTCTGCTCGGTATCGCTTAGTTTTTTGACCAAATAACTTTTAGAAGTTTGGTAGTTCCAATTTTTGAGCTCGTCTGCATCCATGATTGTCTGTAACACTTTGTCTAAAGTTGCTTTTACAACCATCGTGGCTTTGTATTCTTTGAATTTGGTCGAATCGTTGGTGCGGACATAAACTTGGATATCCTGACTATTTTTGATTAATTTCCAATCACTTTGAGAAAGACCGGACAGGGAAATTAAGAAAAAATAAAGTGACGCGATAAAATTCTTTTTGAGACAAATCATTTTAAATCCAATTGATTATCTGATTTTTGACTTTCGAAAAATTCGTCAATCAACAATCTTTTTTTCTTTGAGGCTTCAACCGCCAGAAAATCACAACGTTCGTTTTGCGGATGCAGGTTATGCCCCTTGATCCATTGAAATACAACTTGATGCTTTCGATATATTTTGAGAAACCGAATCCATAAGTCCGGGTTTTTCTTTTTGGCAAATCGATTTTTTTCCCAAGTAAACACCCAACCCTTAGAAACAGCATCCACCACATACTTCGAGTCGCTCACAACCAACACTTGCATGCAGGGAGTCAAAAGTTTTTCTAGACCTATGATAACGGCTAAAAGTTCCATCCTATTGTTGGTGGTCAATCGATACCCTTCCGAAAATTCTTTTACATAGTTTTTGCCAGCCCATTCCAATATTGTACCATACCCGCCCGGCCCCGGATTGCCACGTGCCGATCCGTCGGTATAAAGTATTATTTGCGGGCTATTATTTTCTTTTATCATTTATATAATAATTGTTCGAGTATTTCCGGATAATGTTTGTATTCTAACTCATGGATTCTTTCTGCCAAATTTTGTGGAGTGTCATTTGGTTGAATTGTTGTTTTAGCTTGAAAAATAATTTGCCCCGCGTCATATTGTTCATTTACATAGTGAATGGTTATACCCGATTCTTTTTCCGATGCATCAATTACCGCTTGGTGAACGTGCATGCCATACATGCCTTTGCCACCAAATTTTGGGAGTAGCGCCGGATGAATATTGACAATCTTGTTCGGAAATAACTGAATCAAAGTATCAGGTATTTTTTTCAAAAAACCGGCAAGCACGATCAGTTCCGGATTGATGTTTTGGATTATTTTTTGCAAATATTCGGTTTTTCGGTAAAGTGCCTGATTAAAAGAAATACAAGAAATTCCCAAGTAATTTGCACGTGCAATAACACCCGCACGCGGATTGTCTGTCAGAATCAAAGCGACCTTAACATGTGCATCACGGTTAAAATACCGAACGATGTTTTCCGCGTTGGAGCCACTACCCGAAGCAAAAATTATTATTTTTCTCATAATTGCGATTGAATCCCCAAAATTGGGGAATATTAACCAAACTATCTCAAATAAATTTTATGAATACAAAAAAAACATTAACATTATCATGGAAAAAGAGGCTCGCATAAGTTGATTTTACTGCCAATTTGGTGATAATTTTTTTTATTTGGTTTTATTAGCCTAAAGTTTTTTATTTTTGCCGTTCAAAAACAACTTTAAATCATAAGCGTTATGTCAGACATTGCATCAAGAGTTAAAGCCATCATCGTTGACAAATTAGGTGTTGACGAAAGCGAAGTGGTAAACGAAGCTAGCTTCACCAACGATTTAGGAGCGGATTCATTAGATACCGTTGAGCTCATCATGGAATTCGAAAAGGAATTTGATATTCAAATCCCCGATGATCAAGCAGAAAACATCTCAACTGTAGGCCAAGCCATTCAGTACATCGAATCAGCTAAATAAGGAATCATTAATGGAATTAAAACGTGTAGTCGTCACCGGAATGGGGGCTCTTACCCCTATTGGAAATAATTTAGAAGCCTATTGGCAGGCATTGGTCAATGGTGTCAGCGGAGCTGCGCCCATTACCCATTTTGATGCTGAAAAGTTCAAAACCAAGTTTGCCTGCGAGTTGAAAAATTTTGACGTCACCGATTTCATAGACCGCAAAGAAGCCCGCCGTCTCGATAAGTTCTCGCAGTACGCAATGATTGCAGCTGACGAAGCCATCATAGATGCTCAATTGGATTTAGATAAAACAGATAAGTCGCGAGTGGGTGTTATTTGGGGAGCAGGAATCGGCGGTTTAGAAACTTTTCAAGAGGAGGTGTTGAATTTTGCAGCCGGTGACGGCACACCGAGATTCAACCCTTTTTTTATTCCAAAAATGATTGCTGACATAGCACCGGGGAATATCTCTATCAAGTATGGATTTATGGGTCCTAATTTCACAACTGTTTCAGCTTGTGCCTCAGCTTCCAACGCCATGCTTGACGCACTCAACTACATCCGGCTCGGCTATGCAGACATCATAGTATCCGGCGGATCGGAAGCTGCCGTTACCATTGCAGGAATGGGAGGTTTCAATTCCATGCACGCCTTGTCAACTCGCAATGATGAACCACAAACGGCATCAAGGCCTTTTGACGCGACCCGTGACGGATTTGTGCTCGGCGAAGGAGCCGGTGCACTGATCTTGGAAGAATACGAACACGCCAAAGCCAGAGGTGCTAAAATTTATGCGGAATTCATCGGGGGTGGGCTTACAGCCGATGCCTACCATCTAACCGCTCCTCACCCGGAGGGATTGGGAGTCAAATCGGTGATGAAAAAATGTCTTGAAAACTCCGGACTCAAAGCCTCAGAAGTCGATGCTATCAATACGCACGGTACTTCAACTCCTTTGGGTGATGTAGCCGAATTAAAAGCCATCAGTGAAGTTTTTGGCGAACATGCGACCGACATCAACATCAACTCAACCAAGTCCATGACCGGGCATTTGTTGGGCGCAGCCGGTGCCATCGAAGCCATTGCCAGTATATTGGCAATGAAACACGGTATCGTCCCCCCGACCATCAACCACACCACAATTGATGAAAGAATAGATCCCAGATTGAACCTCACCCTAAATAAAGCACAAAAACGCACCGTCAAAGTAGCCCTAAGTAACACTTTCGGTTTTGGCGGGCATAACGTTTGCTTGGCTTTTAGAAAATTGGATTAATTGCCTTCAATAAATGCCCATCCTTAAAAAAATATTTAATTCCCGGTCTGATAAAGATTGGGAATTTTTATTATTTATCAAAAACACTTTGGGCTTCAATCCCAACAAAATCAGTTGGTATAAAATTGCTTTCACACACAGTTCTGCCAAAGAAGCAGACGACCAAGGAAACCCCATAAATTATGAACGAATGGAATTCTTGGGGGATTCCGTACTGGGAAGTGTCATTTCTGCTTATTTATTGAAAGAAGCACCTTTCGGAAACGAAGGATATCTGACGCAAATGCGTTCCAAAATTGTAAGCCGCGAGCACTTGAACGAGCTTGGCAGAGAGTTGCTTTTGGTCAACTTTGCCCAAACCAAAATCCCGAAGAATCATTATGGAGACAATATACACGGCAATCTATTTGAAGCCTTGGTTGGGGCAATTTATTTAGACAAAGGCTTCAATTACTGTGAGAAATTCATTCATAAATGTGTTATTCACAAACACGTAGACATCAAACAGCTCGAAGGTAAAATCATCAGTTACAAGAGTTTAATCATCGAATGGTGTCAGAAAGAGAAAAAAAAATTTCGTTTTGACATCAGTGAAGAAGATGGCAAGGAAGCTGTGCAGTATTTTTCCGTGAAAATGTTTATCGATGAAAAACAAATTTCCAAAGCTCGCGGAACTTCAAAGAAAAAAGCAGAGGAAAAAGCAGCCCAACGTGCATTTTTCGCACTACAAAGCCAGATTATTCAGAAATAAAAAAATAGCGAATTGCCCAAACCCGCGTTAATTTTTTATTACACACGCACTTTTTCAATGAGTTTATTATCTTTACCGCTCAAATTTGAGTCAATGAAAGTCCATAAATTAAACCTTGAAGACTTCGAAGATGACTTATATACGCTTGTAGCGATTCACACTCGTTTGGAAGAATATAAATTAGCTTACAACTTAAATCGATATTTAAACCTGCGCCTATCGCGTTCCAAAAAAGATTTAGACCTTAACTACCTTCACGCATCTTTCGCTATTTATGAATGGAAAGACGCAAAACATGATCGTAATTGGACACTAATAGCTAATAAATGCCAGAGGGAAGTTCCGCGGACAGTGAGTTCGGGTACACTTTTTCATGACGAAAACCAATCCGAAACGATTATTACCTATTTGGTCCCGGAACAAAAAAAAACAGATTATATCCTAAAAATTCAAGGAATCGAAGAAGATTCCGGCGAAATAGAATTAGTAAAAAGTATTCAACAAATTCAGGAAATTCAAACTTGTTATACCTTAGAAACCGAAAAACTTAAATCAATTAAAAACTTAATCACCTCGTAATGCCAGTTAGAAAGAAAACCAAAATAGTAGCTACCCTCGGACCGGCTACCAGCAGCAGAGATACTTTGCTCAAAATGATGCAAGCAGGAGCCGATGTGTTCAGAATCAATTTTTCGCATGCCGATTATAAAGACGTGGAAGAACGGGTGCTAATGATTCGTTCATTAAACGAAGAACACGGATTCAACACCTCTATTTTGGCCGATTTACAAGGCCCTAAACTACGCGTAGGCGTGATGGAAGAAAACATCAACGTCCAACCGGATGATTTGATAACGTTCTCTACCAAAGAACGGTTTGTCGGCAATAAAGAAAGAGCCTACATGGATTACCAAACCTTTCCGCAAGATGTAAATCCGGGAGAAAGAATCTTGTTGGATGACGGTAAATTGATTTTTGAAATAGTCAGCACCGACCGAGTAAGCGAAGTTGTAGCCAAAGTTATACAAGGAGGACCTCTCAAATCTAAAAAAGGGGTCAATCTGCCCAATACCAAAGTTTCTCTGCCGGCATTGACAAAAAAAGACATTGAAGATGCTGTTTTTGCCATCAAATTGCAAGTAGATTGGATGGCGCTTTCTTTTGTCAGGACACCGGAAGATTTGGTCGAATTACGCGACCTTATCAACAAACATTCCGAATACAAAATTCCGATTGTCGCCAAAATTGAAAAACCCGAAGCCGTAACCAACATCAATAAGCTGATTGCCTACTGCGATGGCATCATGGTGGCTCGCGGCGATTTGGGGGTAGAAGTCCCGGCACACGAAGTTCCTTTGATTCAAAAACAATTGGTCTTGGCAGCAAAAAAAGCGCGCATCCCGGTTATCATTGCCACGCAAATGATGGAAACCATGATTTCAAGTCTTACTCCCACCCGGGCTGAGGTAAACGACGTTGCCAACTCTGTTATGGACGGAGCAGATGCAGTGATGCTGTCTGGAGAAACTTCTGTCGGCCAATACCCTGTTCAAGTAATCGAAAAAATGACTCAAATCATCGAAAGTGTCGAACATTCGGATCTTATCCGGATCCCGTTGACACCTCCGCATATTCGAACTAAAAGATACATTACAAAATCGGTTTGTTATCACGCAGCTTTGATGGCAAACGAAGTGGAAGCAAAAGCTATAACCACGCTGACCAACAGCGGTTATACCGCTTTCCAAATTTCTGCTTGGCGGCCTAAAGCACATATTTTGGTATTTACTTCAAATCGGAGAATCTTGGGACAGGTCAATCTGCTGTGGGGTGTAAAAGGATTTTATTACGACAAGTTTGTCAGCACAGACGAAACCGTCGATGATGTCAACAAAATCTGTTGCGAAAAAGGATATGCTTGCAAAGGCGACTTGGTCATCAGTTTGGCAGCTATGCCGGTTTTTGAAAAAGGAATGGTAAACACGCTTCGGATTTCGGAAGTAGCTTAAGATTAAAAAGAATTGCACTGCTCTAAAACTTCTTCCAAACTGGAAGAAGTTTTTTGTTGGTTCAATAGAGCAAGAGAAAATTTAATTTTTCGGCGATTTTTTCAGGAGATATTCCCGCCAAGTCTTGCAAAACGTCAATGCTTCCGTGTGAAATAAAAGTATCCGGAATCCCCAATCTTTCAATAGGAATTTTAGAAACCTGCGAAGCATAAAATTCTACAATCGCCGAACCAAAACCACCAGCCAAGCATCCATCCTCGAGAGTAAGGATGGTTTTGTGTTTTAAAGCTATCTCTATCAGTTTTTCTTCATCCAATGGTTTTACAAATCCAAAATGGTAATGGCTGACCTTTTTCCAGTTTTTTTCGGGAAGATAGCCCAATGCCTTTTTGACTGAATTTCCAATGTGCCCGGTACTCAATACAGCTATTTCGCTACCAGACTGAAGGCATTTTGCTTTTCCGAAGGCTATTTTTTGAAACGGTTTTTTCCAATCTGTGTGAATGCCCCTGCCGCGTGGATATCGGATAGCTACCGGCCCGGAAATTCCCAAAGAAACCGTGTAAAGCATCTGCCTGAGTTCGATTTCATCCAATGGCGCAAAAACACGGAGGTTAGGAATGCACCGCAAATAGGCTAAATCGAAAACACCGTGGTGTGTGGCACCGTCTTCACCCACCAATCCGGCTCTGTCCAAACAAAAAATCACGGGCAAATTTTGCAAGGCTACATCATGGATAATCTGATCGTAGGCACGTTGCAGAAAAGTAGAATAGATGTTGCAATAAACAATCATACCTTGTGTTACCATGCCTGCGGAAAGCGTCACCGCATGTTGCTCGGCGATGCCCACATCAAAAGCGCGTTCAGGTAATGCATCCATCATGATTTTCAGCGAACTACCCGTAGGCATAGCGGGTGTGACCCCAATGATTTTTTTGTTTTGAAGTGCCAATTCCAACAAGGTTTCGCCAAAAACATCTTGATATTTAGGCGGCAATATTTCATTGCTTTTGGCAATCAGTTGGCCGGTAGATTTATCAAATTTACCGGGTGCATGATAGCGGACTTGGTCTTCCTCAGCTTGCTTCAAACCTTTGCCTTTGGTAGTAATGACGTGGAGAAATTTAGGCCCTTTTATTTTTTTCAACCGGCGAAGTTCTTTCAACAGTTTGGGCAAATCGTGCCCGTCGATAGGCCCGAAATATCGAATGTTGAGTGCTTCAATGATGTTGTTTTGTTTAGGGTTTTTGCCGTTTTTGACTTGGGTCAGATAGTTTTTCAACGCGCCTACACTTGGATCGATCCCGATGGCATTGTCATTGAGGATAATCAACATATTGGCATGTGAAACTCCAACATGATTCAACCCCTCAAAAGCCATTCCGGAAGCAATTGACGCATCACCAATTACAGCAATGTGTTGTTTCTCAAGGTCGCCTTTCAAAGAAGATGCGAGAGCCATACCCAATACAGCTGAAATAGAAGTAGATGCGTGTCCGGTACCAAAGGCATCAAAAACACTTTCGTCTCTTTTGGGAAAGCCGCTGATGCCGCCCAATTGCCGGTTGGTGTGAAAAATTGATTTTCGCCCGGTTAAAATTTTATGGCCGTATGCTTGATGGCCAACATCCCAAACCAACAAATCGTTGGGCGTGTCAAAAACGTAATGCAGGGCAATGGTCAATTCGACCACACCCAAGCTCGCACCCAAATGCCCTTCTTTGACCGAAACTACATCAATGATAAAACTGCGCAGTTCGGCTGCCAAATCAGGTAATAAGTCCTGTTTTAAGCGACGTAAATCGATAGGATTCTCTATTTTTTGAAGCAATCCGTTTATCATGTTGCAAAAATAGTATAGGAAGCCTTAATTTTGTGCGTATGATTGATTTATTTACAGACGACTACTTTATGGAGCAAGCTTTGAAAGAGGCAAAAATTGCATTTGAAAAGGGCGAAATACCGGTTGGAGCTGTGGTGGTCGTAAACAAAAAAATTATTGCACGGGCGCACAACCAAACCGAAACACTTCAAGATGTCACGGCGCATGCAGAAATTTTGGCTATTACTTCAGCAGCCAATTATTTGGGTGGTAAATATTTGGTTGACTGCACGCTTTATGTGACTTTAGAACCTTGCGTGATGTGTGCCGGTGCTTTGTATTGGTCTCAAATATCACGATTGGTTTTTGCAGCTTCGGATGACAAAAGAGGGTTCAGGACGCATCAAATCAACCTTCACCCGAAAACGGAATTCAATTCCGGATTGATGGAAGAGAAAGCTGCTTCTTTGCTCAAAGCCTTTTTTTATCAAAAAAGAAACTTGTAATGGCCATCGGTTGAAATAAAAATTAGGTATTCAATTCCCTTTTATGAACCAATAAGGTATTCTTATTGATTGATTTGTTATTTTAATATTAAGACGATTGATAATAAATTTCGGATTTGTATATTTGTACTTTATTTAGAATAAATCTATTTACAGATATGATAAAAGTTTCAGAAAATGCCAAAAAGAAAGTCATAGAGCTCATGCAAGAGGATGGGTTGGATGCTACCAAGGGCTTGGTTCGGGTTGGTGTAAAAAGCGGAGGTTGTTCCGGCCTTTCCTATGAACTAAAATTTGACCAAATGCTTCAACCCGATGATAAGATATTTGAAGACAACGGGATTCGAATCGCGGTTGACAAAAAAAGTTTTCTTTATCTGGTTGGCACCATACTGGAATATTCCGGCGGGCTGAACGGCAAAGGATTTGTGTTCAACAACCCGAATGCAGCGAGAACCTGTGGCTGCGGAGAATCTTTTTCATTGTAGTTGAATCGAAAAGAGCGAAAGATTCAAAAAATTAAAAGAGTCAAAAGCTTTTAAAAAGGTAAATTACCGTAGATTATTTTTAGGTTTTTTAAAATAAAATATTATGAATAAATACACCGAAATAGAGCTGAAAAAAGAGTTAGAAACCAAGGAATATGCCTACGGTTTTTATACAGATATTGAATCGGACACCTTTGCTGTTGGGCTAAATGAAGGCATCGTTCGTGCCATCTCACTCAAAAAAAACGAACCCGAATGGATGACTGATTGGCGACTGGAGGCTTTTCGTGCATGGGAAAAGATGATTGAGCCCGAGTGGGCTAATGTGCAGTATGTAAAGCCCAATTTTCAGAACATATCGTACTACTCTTCCCCTAAGAAAAAACCGGAATACAATAGTTTGGATGAAGTAGATCCGGAATTGTTGGATACCTTCAAAAGACTCGGCATTTCGCTTGATGAACAAAAAATACTTTCTGGTGTCGCCGTCGATGTGGTGATGGATTCTACTTCCGTAGCCACTACCTACAAGAAAACACTGGCTGAAAAAGGCATCATCTTTTGTTCCATTAGCGAGGCGATTCAAGAACATCCTGAGTTAGTCAAAAAATATTTGGGAACGGTAGTCCCGCAAAGAGACAATTTTTATGCAGCACTCAATTCCGCCGTTTTCTCTGACGGATCGTTTTGCTACATACCCAAAGGCATTCGATGCCCGATGGAATTATCTACTTATTTCCGTATCAACCAAGCCGGAACCGGCCAGTTTGAACGTACCTTGGTGATTGCCGATGAAGGCAGTTACGTGAGTTATCTGGAAGGCTGCACGGCTCCTTCAAGGGACGAAAACCAACTGCATGCCGCCGTGGTGGAACTCATCGCGATGGACGATGCCGAGATTAAATATTCGACCGTTCAAAACTGGTTTCCAGGAGACAAAGAAGGAAAAGGCGGCGTGTATAATTTCGTCACCAAACGCGGGCTATGCGAAAAACGCGCAAAAATATCGTGGACGCAGGTCGAAACCGGTTCAGCCATTACTTGGAAATATCCGAGCTGTATCCTGAAAGGAGATGATTCTATCGGCGAATTTTATTCCATCGCGGTGACCAACAACTATCAACAAGCAGATACTGGTACCAAGATGATCCATTTAGGCAAAAATACCCGGAGTACCATTATTTCAAAAGGAATCTCAGCCGGAAATTCCCAAAACAGCTACAGAGGATTGGTTCAAATCAGCCCGAGAGCCGAAAACGCCCGAAACTTCTCCCAGTGCGATTCGCTTTTAATGGGCAACAGTTGTGGTGCGCACACCTTTCCGTATATCGAAGCCAAAAACAAAACCGCACAGATAGAACACGAGGCTACCACCAGCAAAATCGGAGAAGACCAAGTGTTTTATTGTAACCAAAGAGGAATACCAACCGAAAAGGCCATTTCGCTGATTGTAAACGGATTTACCCGGGAAGTATTAAACAAACTCCCGATGGAATTTGCCGTCGAAGCGCAGAAACTTTTAGAGATTAGTCTGGAAGGGAGTGTGGGGTGATGATGTGTCCCGATAGCCATCTTGATTGATGATATGAAATAAGATTTGCTAGAGAGATCGAATTTTAGCTGTACTGTATTTTTGATAACGAATATAGAAACAAGGCTAAATTAGATTTTTTGGTTTTAGAATTTGAAAAGTTAAGTGGCAAACTGAATAATTTTATAACTCAATTAAATAACAATGATTTCAAAGGAACTAAATTCCGATAATAAACAACTAAAAAAAATTACTCAAATGTTTGTAATTTAGAGTTCTCCAACTTTAAACTTCCAACTTTAAACATTAAACAATAAATAAAGAATGCTACAAGTCAAAAACCTCCACGCCTCCGTAGAAGGCAAAGAAATTCTGAAAGGAATCGATTTAGCTATAAAAGCCGGAGAAGTGCACGCTATCATGGGACCGAATGGCTCAGGGAAAAGTACACTTTCATCGGTCATTGCAGGCCACGATGCTTTCCAAGTAACCGAAGGCCAAATTCTATTTGAAGGAAAAGACATCGGCGAATTAGCACCGGAAGAAAGAGCGCATAAAGGCATCTTTCTCTCCTTTCAATATCCCGTTGAAATTCCGGGCGTTTCGGTGACCAATTTCATCAAAACGGCCATCAACGAAATCAGAAAAGCAAATGGACAAGAAGACATGCCCGCCAACGAAATGTTGACCTTGATTAAACGCAAAGCCGAACTGCTCGAAATAGATCGAAAATTTCTTTCCCGCTCGCTCAACGAAGGTTTTTCGGGAGGTGAAAAAAAACGCAACGAAATCTTCCAAATGGCCATGCTCGAACCAAAATTAGCCATATTGGATGAGACCGACTCTGGTTTAGACATCGATGCACTGCGCGTAGTCGCCAATGGGGTGAACAAACTGAAAAACTCCGGAAACGCGATTTTACTTATCACACACTACCAACGATTGCTCGACTATATCATCCCGGACTTTGTCCATGTACTGATTGATGGGAAAATTGTCAAATCAGGCGAAAAAGAACTGGCCTATGAGTTGGAAGAAAAGGGATACGATTGGGTAAAGGCGGAGAACTAATAAATTGTTTAAATTTAAGGTTCAATGTTTAAAGTTTTGCAAAATCAAATAATATTGAACGGCTATAAAGTTAAATAGTGGGGAAATAAAAATTTCTCACGTACTTAAATAAAAATGATTTTAAAGGCAACAAATATAAATGACCCTGAAACCTGAAACAATTCAAATGGAACTCAAAGAAAAATTAATAGCCTCCTACATGGCATTCGAAGACCGATCGGACACCTCTGATCATGTTCACAACATTCGAAAAGAAGCCATCCAAAATTTTGAGCAAAAAGGTTTTCCCACCAAAAAAGAGGAAGAGTGGAAATATACTTCGCTCAATGCATTACTTAAAACCGATTACAGCGTCTTTCCAAAAAATGAAAATTCCATCGAATTCAAGGATGTAAAAAAATACTTCATCCATGAGATAGACAGTTTTAAACTCGTGTTCATCGATGGGGTTTACAGTTCTTATCTGTCTGAAACCACCCACGATGGTATGGATATTTGCCTAATGTCAGCTGCCTTGAGCAAGCCTAAGTACAAAATGGTCATCGATTCGTTTTACAACAAAATAGCCGACAACTCCGAGAGTCTCTCTTCCCTCAACACGGCTTTTGCTTCGGAGGGAGCTTACATCGTAATTCCAAAAGGGAAAGTAGTTAGCAAGCCCATTCAAATCCTGAATTTTGCCACTGGGAATGAAGCCGCATTGATGTTGATGCCGCGAAACCTGATTGTAGTCGGCGAGAATGCCCATGTACAAATCATCGAAAGGCATCAGAGTCTCAGCGAAAATGAAGTACTCACCAACAGTGTCACCGAAATTTTTGCCAACAAACGCGCCATCGTCGATTATTATAAAATCCAAAATGACATGTTGAGTGCCTCACTCATCGACCACACCTATATTTCTCAAAAGCAGGAAAGCCGTTGTACAGTTCACACTTTTTCTTTTGGCGGAAAACTGACCCGCAACAACCTAAATTTTTATCACGAAGGCGAACACATCGACTCTACGCTAAAAGGAGTTACCATCATCGGCGATCATCAACATGTCGATCAACATACTTTGGTGGCACATAACCATCCGAATTGCGAAAGCCACCAAGATTATAAAGGTATTTTTTCCGAGCAATCGACAGGCGTTTTCAACGGAAAAATCATTGTCAAAAAAGAAGCACAGAAAACCAATGCGTTTCAACAAAACAACAACATTCTCACAGGCGATAAAGCTTCGATAAACACCAAACCGCAGTTAGAGATTTTTGCCGACGACGTAAAGTGTTCACACGGCTGCACCATTGGCCAACTGGATAAAAAAGCTTTGTTCTACCTGCGCTCCCGAGGGATTCCTGAGAAAGAAGCCAAAGCTTTGCTCATGTACGCGTTTGCACACAACGTCTTGGATACCGTAAAAATACCGGAAATACAAAAAAGAATAAACAAAATCATTGCTTCAAAATTGGGCGTACAACTCGGTTTTGATTTATAAAAATTCACACATGAAACCGTTGGAAAAAGAAAATATATTTGACATTCAAAAAATCAGGTCTGATTTTCCTATCCTGAAACGGAAAGTCAACGGCTATCCGTTGGTCTATCTCGACAATGCCGCTTCCTCCCAAAAACCACAAGTGGTGATTGATGCTATTGTCGATTACTATTCAAATTACAATGCCAACATCCACAGAGGCGTGCATGCGCTTTCGCAAGAAGCAACCGACGCATACGAACGTTCTCGCAACAAAATTCAAAAGCATCTCAACGCCGCAAAACCTTATGAAATCATTTTCACATCGGGGACAACACACAGTATCAACCTTGTGGCCAATGGTTTCACAACCTTATTGAAAACTGGCGATGAAATCATCGTTTCGGCTTTGGAACATCATTCCAACATTGTGCCATGGCAGATGCTCTGCGAGCGAACCGGAGCGGTTTTGAAAGTTATCCCGATGAATGAAACTGGAGAACTCGTCCTAGAGGCCTATGAAAAAATGTTGTCCGACAAAACCAAATTAGTCTTTTGCAACCACATTTCCAACGCATTGGGAACCATCAATCCCATCAATCAGATTATTCAAAAAGCACATGAAGCCGGTGCTGCTGTATTGATTGATGGTGCACAGGCATGTGCCCATCTCAAACCCGATGTGCAAGTTTTGGACGTTGATTTTTATGTGGCTTCCGCCCACAAAATGTGTGGACCGACAGGTGTGGGCTTGCTTTACGGAAAAGAAAAATGGCTGCGCAAATTGCCCCCATATCAAGGTGGCGGGGAAATGATTGCCGAAGTAACTTTTGAGAAAACAACTTATGCAGATTTACCCCATAAATTTGAAGCCGGCACACCCAATATTTGTGGAGACATCGTTTTTGGAACGGCTATCGATTATTTGAACCAAATCGGTTTTGACAAAATTGCGGCTTATGAAAACAGCCTGCTCGAAACCGCCACGCGCAAACTACTCGAAATAGAAGGCTTGCGGATTTACGGGACTTCTAAACAAAAAACCTCCGTGATTTCCTTCAATCTGGAGGGTATTCACCCCTATGATGTCGGGACTATCTTAGACCAGCTGGGCATCGCAGTGCGGACAGGGCATCACTGCACCCAACCAATTATGGATTACTACAAAATTCCGGGAACCGTGCGCGCTTCCTTTTCCTTTTACAACACCTTTGAAGAAATAGACCGTTTGGTGGAAGCTGTCAAAAAGGCCAAACAAATGTTACAATAAAAACGAGGATGAGCATCAAAGAAATACAAGCAGAAATAGTCGATGAGTTTTCCCTATTTGACGATTGGATGCAACGATACGAATACATGATTGCATTGGGAAAATCATTACCACTCATAGAAGAACAATATAAAATCGACAGGAACCTTATCAAAGGTTGCCAAAGTAAAGTGTGGGTACATGCGGAAATGAAAGATGGCAAAGTAGTTTTTACGGCAGACAGTGATGCCATCATAACCAAAGGCATCATCGCCATCCTACTAAGAACTCTTTCCAACCAAAGCCCGAAAGATGTTTTGGAAGCCGACATGCATTACATTGATGAAATCGGATTGAAAGAACACCTTTCGCCCACCCGAGCAAACGGATTGGTCTCGATGATCAAACAGCTCAAATTGTATGCTTTGGCTTTTGAAACTCAGAAAAACAATATGCCTTAAAGTTTTCTGCTTCACAAGACGGTTTGGTTGTACACCCAATGTTTACAGAATCTTATCTGTACCCACAAAATCTGATTGCCCACTCACAAAAAATATCTTCTTAACGCTGGATGAAACGATGTTGGCACAGATTATTCCATTTTCTATTGAAATTGGAAAAATCAATATATGGCATCTAAAATTTTCTATTTTCAAAAATTATGAATATTATTTAACATTTGGCGTGTTTGAAAAGGGGGTAGTTGTCAATAAATATACAAAAATAATGGACATGACTATTTTTTTAGGGGGTGTGAGTTAATATTTTATATTTTTGCCAAAATTTAAAATCGAAACCCATGCGAAAAATTATATTAAGTGTAATTCTTATCATAATCTTGGTATTGACCCTATTCTCCAATTTTATTTTAATTACACCCGCTCCATCTGAGGTAATAAAATTCGATACAGGCGATACTGCTTGGATGATTGTTGCCACTGCACTTGTACTGATAATGACACCCGGTTTAGGCTTTTTCTATGGCGGAATGGTGGGTAAAAAAAACGTTATCAGTACCATGCTTCAAAGCTTTATGGCGATGGTAATTGTAACGGTCTTGTGGGTAATTATAGGTTTTGGCTTGTCATTTGGCCCTTCGGCAGGAGGTTTTATAGGGAATCCGCTTCCGAATTTATTCTTCCAAGGCGTAAAAACAAATACGGCTTGGAGTTTAGCACCAACCATTCCAATGCTTTTATTCGCGCTGTTTCAGGCAAAATTTGCTATCATAACGCCTGCCTTAATCACAGGGGCTTTTGCAGAACGCATTCGCTTTTGGGCCTATTTACTTTTTATGGTGTTTTTTATCCTGCTTGTATATGCGCCTTTATGCCACATGACTTGGCATCCGGAAGGAATTTTCTTTAAAATGGGGGTTTTGGATTTTGCAGGTGGGACTGTCGTTCACATGAGTGCCGGATGGGCGGCTCTTGCCGGTGCGATGTTTTTGGGAAAAAGAAAAGTTCAAAAAGTGAATCCTGCCCGTATTACCTATGTATTGTTAGGAACCGGGCTGTTGTGGTTCGGGTGGTTTGGTTTTAACGCGGGTTCCGCGATGGGTGCAAATGGCCTTGCCGTCCAAGCATTGGGCACGACGACAACCGCTGCCGCTGCCGCCGCGATGGCCTGGGTATTTTTTGATAAAATTATGGGTCGCAAACTTTCCGCAATGGGAGCTTGTATCGGAACGGTAGTCGGATTGGTTGCCATCACGCCTGCAGCGGGTTTTGTCAGCATTCCGCACTCAATTTTTATAGGGATTGTAGCCAGTATAACCAGCAATCTTATGGTAAGCCGTTTTCCAAAGAGCAAAATAGACGATGCGTTGGATGTATTTGCATGTCATGGTGTCGGCGGGATGACGGGAATGTTGCTAACCGGTGTTTTTGCTTCTTCTGCAATAAATCCGGCAGTCACAGACCAAGGCCTTATTTTTGGCGAAACCACTTTGTTTGTCCATCAATTGACTGCCATGGTTATAGTTTCGGTCTTTGCCTTTTCGGCATCTTACTTTTTGTTTTTTATTGTAAACAAAATCACCCCATTGCGGGTGAGTGAAGATAAAGAGGAATTGGGATTGGATATTTCGCAGCACGGAGAATATTTGTAAATTGCATATTCAAAAATGGTTTAATCGATATGTTGCGATATTTGAAAATAGATTTTGTGCTTTTGTTTAAACGCTCGAAATTTATTTGGATATTTTCGAGATTAATACTCATTTTACTCTTTTTAAGCGCAATAATAGGTCGATTTAATAATCAAAAATTATCTGACCTTTTTGTGACATCCCTTGTGACTCTATATGTTTTCTCATTGATATTTATGATGTTTTTTGATTTTCTAAAAAAACAAATACATTTTTCTGTAAGATTGTTTGCGGGAATTTGTTCTGTTTTTTATGCGTTAGTATTAAGTTACTTATTGTTGACAATTCAAAACGATAATTTTGGAATGATTGCAGAAG
The DNA here is from genome assembly GCA_002790195.1 of Flavobacteriales bacterium CG_4_9_14_3_um_filter_40_17. Classification (GTDB taxonomy): domain Bacteria; phylum Bacteroidota; class Bacteroidia; order Flavobacteriales; family Flavobacteriaceae; genus UM-FILTER-40-17. The sequence continues at coordinate 533 of PFUR01000059.1, read as the reverse complement.
TTGGGTTTCAAATTTTACCTCT
>PFUR01000059.1:0-478 GCA_002790195.1 Flavobacteriales bacterium CG_4_9_14_3_um_filter_40_17 | reverse complement strand
TGGAATTTACGAAATTTTACAAGCTAAAGAAAGTCTTCAGGCTAAGAAATTAGAAACAACATCTGATAAAAATGTTGGACAATAGCAAAAAAAAAGTTGAGACGGGCAAGGCTATTTGCGTAGAACGATGTGTTAAGATTTTTAAATAATTTTTGATTCATCGTGCAATGTGTATATTTACAATGATTTTGATGTATAATCAAAGTCAAACTTGATAAAAAGGTAAATATAATTTCGTTTGAAAGAATTTCGTTCGATAGACAGTTTCCGCCCCGACAAACCCACCGTGGTCACCATCGGAACTTTTGACGGCGTGCACTTAGGGCATAAAAAAATCATCGAAAGACTGGTCGCGCAGGCTAAAATTTCTGATTATGAATCAGTCGTGCTCACTTTTTTCCCGCATCCGCGGATGGTGATTCAAGAAAACACGGATGTCAAATTGTTAAACACCATTTCCGAGCGCGCACAGATATTT
>PFUR01000017.1 GCA_002790195.1 Flavobacteriales bacterium CG_4_9_14_3_um_filter_40_17 | reverse complement strand
GAGATGTAATAATTCTTTCAACAACGTACGGAATTGGAAGAGACAGAAAATTTGCTCAAAGATTTGGCCCGATAAATCACTCCAAAGGCTACAAGCTTCTAAATGTAATTATTACGAGGGCTAAATTTAAAATATATGTTTGTTCATCTATTCCCGAGCAAGTATTTATGAATTACAAGGAGTATCTAAATGTTGAAGGTTCTAATAATAAAAGAGCAGTCTTATATGCATATTTGGCATATTGCAAAGCTGTAAGTGAAAACAATAACGATTTAAGAATTTCAGTTTTAACAACACTTTCAGAGAATACAAATAAAAGTGCAAGTTATGATTCTTTTATTGGGGGAGATTTAGAATCGCCTTTTGAAGATGAAGTTTATCATAGTTTAGCTGAAAATTTAGGAACTGAAAAATTAATTCCACAATTGCAGTTTGCAGGATTTAGAATAGATATCGTTTATGATCCAAAAATTATTGGAATTCCAAAAATTGCAATTGAATGTGATGGTGCAAAATATCATTCAAGTCGAGAAGCATATTTATATGATAGGCATAGGCAAAAAATATTGGAGGAACACGGTTTTGTATTTCATAGAATTTGGAGTACAAATTGGTGGAGAAATACCAGTCGTGAAACAACGAAATTAATAGATTTTATTAGAAATGTAGAATCATTAAATAAAAAAGAGTTTGTAGATTATTCAAACACTTCTTCCGCCTTTACTGATGATATTGAAATTGTTGAAATCAATAATGTACAAGCCTCATTTTTGGATAATGAAACAGAAGCAGAAATAGTCAGTTCAGTAAATACAGAAACTATTTTACAGACAAAATTATTATTCAAAAATGAAATAAAATTGGGTAGTAAAATAAAAGTGAAATATGTAAATAATGGTAAAGACATAAATGTTCAAATTGTTGAAACAGAAAATAATAAAAATGATTTGAGCAAAGGTTTACAAAAAATATATTTTAGATCTGCACTCGCGATTTCTCTATTTGGGCATTCAGTTGGAGATGTTGTAAAGATTGGGAATTTGGACAATTTTGTTGAAATAATAGAAATCAAAAACTGAAAGTAAAAAGTTGGTCGTATAACGCATATTTTGCATTATGTAGCACAGTCTGAATAGGTGAATGAGGAGCTACTCTCAACTTTTATTAGCCAACTGTCCACAGGCGGCATCAATGTCCTTTCCGCGCGAATGCCTGACTTTGGCTACCACGCCGATTTTTGCCAATGCCTTTTGGTAGCTTTCCAACGCGCTGTTTTCTGCTTGTTGAAAATGAGAATCTCCGATGGAGTTGTATTCAATCAAATTGACTTTGCAAGACACCGATTTGCAGAATCTCACCAACGCATCAACATCTTTGGGCTGGTCGTTGATACCTTTCCAAACGATGTATTCAAACGTGATTTTGCTTTTAGTCATTTGATACCAATATTGCAAAGACTCGCGCAATTCGGCAAGTGGGAATGTTTCATTAAAAGGCATGATACTCGTCCGAACGTCATCCAATGCTGCATGAAGCGACACCGCCAATTTGAATTTTGCGCCGTCGTCGGCCAATTTTTTAATCATCTTCGGCACGCCGGAGGTTGATAGGGTGATGCGTTTCGGCGACATGCCCAAACCTTCGGGTGAAGTGATTTTTTCGATGGCTTTCAGCACGTTGTTGTAGTTCATCAGCGGTTCGCCCATCCCCATGAAAACGATGTTGCTCAAAGGCCGGCCATGGTAAAGTTTGCTTTGCCGGTCGATGGTAACTACTTGGTCAAAGATTTCATCCGGATTCAGATTGCGCATGCGTTTGAGTTTGGCCGTAGCGCAAAATTTACAGTCCAAACTACATCCGACTTGACTCGAAACACACGCAGTCGTCCGGGTTTCGGTCGGTATCAAAACCGATTCGACCACCAAACCATCATGGAGTTTGACAGCATTTTTGAGAGTCCCGTCGGCACTTTTTTGAAACTGATCTACGCGAATGTGATTGATGACAAAATGTTTTTCTAACAATTCACGAACGGGTTTAGAAAGATTGGTCATCGAGTCGAAATCATAAGCCGATTTTTTCCAAAGCCATTCATACACTTGATTGCCCCTGAAAGGTTTTTCGCCCATCGACACAAAAAAATCTTGCAGCGACTCTTTGGTCAAGCTTCGGATGTCTTTTTTTTCCGTTGAATTCATTTTGCAAAGTTAGATTTAATATTTAACGTGAGCTCGACATAAGAAAAAAGAAGATGGAAGTCAGGGGTCTGGCGTTTTTTAAAACACGACTCTGGAAACGTGAAACAGAAATCCGAAGCCGGGAGCCGGAGCATGTATCGAAACCAGGGTTTCGATAAATTCCGACTATGTCGGAACACTCGACCTGACAGTTAGTACATCCGTTAGTTAAATTGTCAGGTCGAGTAGCGCGAAGCGCGTATCGAGACCTATTTGAAGCAATAGGCATTGACACAAAAAACTTCCCGACATCTGCATTGGAGATGTTTTTTAAAGCCCGAATACTTTTTTCAATTGATCTACATAGTCCAATTTTTCCCAAGTAAAAAGTTCTACTTCGAGTGTTTTGACTTCTCCGTTGGGTGATTTGAAAGTTTTGGTGACAATTTCGTTTTTTCTGCCCATGTGTCCGTAAGCAGCTGTTTCGCTGTAAATCGGGTTGCGAAGTTTCAATCGTTTTTCAATAAAGTAAGGCCGCAAATCAAAAATTTCTTGCACTTTTTGTGCAATTTCCCCATCCGACAAATTCACTTTTGAAGTGCCGTAGGTGTTGATGTAGATTCCCATGGGTTCGGCTACACCGATTGCGTAAGAAACTTGCACTAATACTTCATCCGCGATCCCGGCAGCAACCAAATTTTTGGCAATGTGACGGGTAGCATAGGCGGCACTTCTGTCCACTTTGCTTGGGTCTTTTCCGGAGAAAGCACCTCCACCGTGTGCACCTTTTCCGCCATAGGTATCCACAATAATTTTTCGTCCGGTAAGCCCGGTGTCACCATGTGGACCGCCGATGACAAACTTGCCGGTCGGGTTGATGTGATATTTGATACCGGCGTTGAACAAGTGAGCGTATTGCGGATACTTGGCAATAATCCTCGGAATCAGGATGTTGATGACATCACTTTTTATTTTCGAGAGCATGTAGCTTTCTTCATCAAAATCATCATGTTGGGTAGAAATGACGATGGCGACAATTTTTGAAGGTTTGTTTTGATCATCGTATTCCAAAGTCACTTGCGATTTAGAATCCGGTCGCAAATATTTGATTTCGTTGTTTTCACGGCGCAATTCGGCAAGTTCCCGCAAGAGTTTATGAGATAAATCAAGTGCCAATGGCATATAATCTTGTGTCTCATTGGATGCATAGCCAAACATCATCCCTTGGTCGCCCGCGCCTTGGTCTTCCGGATTGGTTCTTACCACACCTTGGTTGATGTCTGAAGATTGCTCGTGAATGGCTGAAAGCACACCGCAAGAGTTAGCCTCAAACATGTATTCGCTTTTGGTATAACCGATTTTTTTGATGACATCTCTGGCGATTTGTTGTACATCTAAATAGGTGTTGGATTTTACTTCACCTGCCAATATCACTTGTCCGGTGGTGACCAAGGTTTCACAAGCAACTTTTGAATTCGGGTCAAAAGCTAGAAAATTATCGATTAATGCATCGGAAATTTGATCGGCCACTTTGTCCGGGTGTCCTTCCGAAACAGATTCGGATGTGAATAAATAAGGCATACTGTACGGTATTTTTAAGTTGTCAATAATAAGAAGAATTTTGATGACGACAACCAAAGAAGTTTTTCACTGCTTTAGCATTTTTTGATATCGAATAAGATATCAGAGGTTGCAATCAGACAAATTTATCCTCCGTGTTCAGCATGCAAAAGTAGCGTTTTTATTATTCAAACAAATGTTTTCTCATTTTTTTATCTGCATTAAATTTTCAATCCGGTGCAAATAACTGTTCAAAACCTTTAAGCTCTTGGATAAGGTTGAACCCATCATAAAAAAGCCGACAGCGCTTCTCAATAGCCATCGAGTTGCAATCCGTGTTTGCGCCTCCTGCAATCAACTTCAAAACAGATGTAATGCCATAACATTCAATCCATTTTCTAACCTCGAAAGTTTTATAAAAGTCATGATTTTTTTGTATCGAAAAAATTACGATGGTGGGTAAATTTAGTTAGTTGTAGGTTTGTGTGTGATTTATCGTGTGAAAGCCTTAGGGCTTCTAGGGTGTGATGAATAGGTATTCAAATTTTGATATAATGCCCCATAGCCGACATGATTTCAACTTTCATAAAATTCTCAGAAACCACATAAACCAGTCTGTCTTTTTTATAAATGCGTCTCGACCAAAACCGGTGAGTTCATATTTGAGTTGTTCGGGTTTTCCAATACCTGTGTAGGGATATTCTTCTAATTCTGCAACTAAAGTTTCAATTTTTTTTAAATTGGCTCTGTTACCTGATTTTTTATGTAAGCGGAAATGGTTTTTGGCGGTATCGGTTATTTCTATTAGATATTTTCCCATATTTTTTTGGGATTGATACGGGTACGGTTTTTACTTGTCTCTGCCTTTTTTATCATGGCAACAAATTCAGGGTCATAAGGAGTTTTGTTGTCCTCTTGAATAACAACCCCTTTGCTGTTTTCGGACAATAACTTGGCTAGCTCTAAGAGCATTTTTCCGGCTTTGGTTCGTTTATTTACAGCTATTGTTGTCAAAATAATTTTTTTCAAATTTAAAAAAATATTCTTTATGCAATTTGTTAAATATTAGTTCTATAATATTTAGCAAAGAATCATCATAAAAGTAAACAATTTTTTTATTTGTGCAGGGAAAATTTCCTATTGCGGGGATAACCGAAAAATGCAACCGGAATATTTCCATGCATTGCGCAGAAAATCAATCCAATTTTTAGCACAGATGTTTTCGATGTATTGAGTGCAATAACCTCTTTTAACGAGTAATTCAGGAATTTTTTGTAAATCGGAAATTGTGTCCAAGTCAGATGTAGGTCGCTCTAAACAAATAAATTAAGGATTAAAATTCCGATTAATCCCACTACAGAAATCGTTGTTTCCATTAGGGTCCAAGACAGCAAAGTTTCCTTGATGCTAACGTTGAAATATTCTTTAAACAGCCAAAATCCGCCATCGTTGATGTGTGAGAGGGTGATGCTTCCTGCACCGGTAGCCAATACCAAAAGTTCAGGAGATACGCCTGAAGTAGCTACCATCGGTATCATGATGCCCGCCGCGGTAAGGCCGGCAACTGTTGCAGACCCTACACTTACGCGAATTAATGCTGCTATCAACCAAGCTAAAAGGATGGGAGACATCCCCAAACCGCCCAATACCTGCCCGATTTGTTCACTAACATGCGTTTCGATCATGATTTGTTTAAAAGCACCTGCACCGGCAATGATGAGTAGTACAACAGCGATACTGGATATTGCAGCCGACAATATTTTCATCACCTCCGTGGTTTTGCGTCCGGTTCTGATACCGAGGAAATAGACCGCCATCAAGACGGTAATCAGCATCGCTACCGCCGGATTGCCAATGGCTTCTATCAAAATATGATTGGGTATATAGAGTTTGATTAGTGAAGAGCCACCTATCAATACCACCGGTAACAAGGCGATTGATAAACAAATCTTCAGCGGAGGTACTGCAAACCGATTGTCCGTTTCAACTACATAATCTTTCAAAAGTACAGGCTGAATTCTTTTCATTGTTCCAGAGAGTAAAAACTTTGCGGACAATATGGCAGGAATCCCCACGATAATACCATAAATCAAAGTCAAGCCCAAATCGGCTCCATACATACCGGCGATGGCGGTCGGTGCGGGGTGTGGCGGCAAAAATCCGTGTGTCACCGACAAAGATGCCAACATAGGCAAACCTACGTAGAGGAGGGGTAACTTGGTGTTGTGCGCGATGGCGATGACCAAAGGCACCAAAATCACGAAACCGACCGTATAGAACATCGGTATGCCTACAATAAAACCAGTGACAATCAATGCCAACTGTATGTTTTTGAGCCCGAAACTTTTGACCAGACTGTTGGTGATTTTGTTGGCAGCACCGCTTTCAGCAACCAATTTTCCCAGCATGGCCCCAAAACCTAATATCATTACTAATGAACTCAAGGTATCCCCAATTCCTTTTTCAATGGCATTCACTGTGTCTGTAATTGACAAACCGCTTGCCAAACCGACGATGAGGCAAACCAACATAAAGGAAATAAACGTGTCTAATTTAGCCCAAGTGACCAAAAGTATCAGGGCAACGACACCCAGTATGATAGGAATAAATACCATAATTTAGAATTAAACAGGAGTTGGTTAATGATTAAACACTTCCGGGTTTATCAGATGCGGAATCCGTTTGTTTTTATAAAAACCAAGGATGTTTTCAGCGGCCAATTTAGACATTTCTGCCCTCGCTTCAAAAGTTGCAGAACCAATATGCGGCAAAACCGAAACATTTTCCATTTGAAGGAGCGGGTTGTCCGGTTGCATAGGTTCGGGGTTCGTGACATCCAAGCCCGCACCCCAAATTGTCCCGTTCAGCAATGCTTCTGTCAAGTCTTGTTCGTTGTGAACCAATCCGCGTGCTGTATTGATAAAAATGGCAGTAGGTTTCATTTGGCTAAAAGCTGTTTTATCAAAAACCTCGATTGTATCGCTAATCAAGGGGCAATGAACGGAAATCACATCACTCTCCGACAGCAGTGTTTTGAAATCAACATAGGTCAAATCCAATTCTTTCAGCGGTTTTTGAAGCGGTTTGCGGTTGTGATAAATGATTTTCATATCATAAGCACCCTGACAGCGTTTGGCCATTTGCATCCCAATCCGTCCGAGACCGAAGATGCCCAATGTTTTGTTTCTTAATTCCATACCAAGATGGGCAGTCGGGTTGAAATGTTCCCATTCACCTTTTGAAATTTTTTTGTGCAGATAGAACATTTTCCGGGCGGTAGCTATCATCAAGCCGAAGGCAACGTCCGCGGTTGCTTCATTCATGGCGTTTGGTGTATATCCAATCGGAATTCCCAACCGGGTTGCTTCCGCAACTTCGATGTTGTCATAGCCGGCAGCAAATTGGGAAATCATTTCCAAATGAGCACATTCATTGAGAAAACGTTTGTCGATTTTATCTTTGGATGAGCAAAACAACACATGGTGTGCTTTTGAATTTTCAATTAATTCATCTTGCGTGATGGGTCCGTCTTTGTTCCATATTGTCACAGAAAATCCATCTTTTTTTAGCATTTCTATACCAACAGGCGGGAATGAATTAGAGACGAATATTTTTTTAGGAGCCATGTTTTTTGTTAATTTTTTTTGCTCGATTTTTTTTGAATTTATTATCGATTCTACTATGTACGGATTATTTCAAAACATTTTTGGTAAGTACTTGTATTTGCTTGTTTGTTTTTTTGTGAAAGTGAAGATACATAAAATTATTCCTGCAAGAAGTTTCAACAGGGTGTTTTTTTTAAAAATGAGGCGAATGTTTTTATTTATAGTGTTACATATCGAATTATAATTTTATCAATACTATCAGATAAGTAGTGTTAATATTTTTTGCCTCTATTTTTTTATTTAAAAACCTTTTCTACATTTGTTCCATAATTATTCGAAATGGAAAATATATTTGTGAACAGCTGTTGTATGATGTGTCAAATTCTCCCGGAGGTTTTGGGCATGGTTGTTTAGCAAAATAAACATACTAAGTTTCAAAATGAGCCTTCTGACAATCGGGAGGTTTTTTTTTGTAATAAAGTGAATAAGAAAAATGTTTTAAAGTTTAATGATTCAAAATTTTTAAAATGAAAGTAAATGTAAGCCCCGTAACTTTCAATTGTTGTATGCAGATGTGTATGTGCATGCCCTTGGGGTATTGTTGAGTTAATCATTTACACTACTGATGTAATTTTGATTAGCCGTCGACAATCCCCCTGATTTCGGCGGTTTTTTTTGCAATCTTTAAAAATAACAAATTCAATAAATCTTCTAAAATTTATCAGCCATGAGTAACCTAACCTTTTCCGTTTCCGGACAGAGTTTAAGCCAAACACAACTCAATGCCCGCACCCTCGATTTTAATATTCTAGTGGACCAACCCGAGTCGTTTGGCGATAGGAATGAAGCACCCAGCCCGGTAGAATACATATTGGCCGGACTAGCAGGCTGCGTCAACGTGGTCGCGCATTTGGTTGCCGATGAACTTCAAATCAAAGTGAGCAATCTGCGCATCGATGTGTCGGGGACGCTCAACACCGATAAATTCTTGGGAAAATTTACCCTTGAGCGTGCAGGATTTCTGTCTATTTTTGTAAACATAAAAGCGGCTACGGATGCTTCCGATGAGAAACTCACCAAATGGTTGAGCATCATCGAAACGCGCTGCCCGGTAAAAGACACACTTGGAGGGTCAACGCCCATCTCCTTAAGTTTAAAAAGAAAAGTTCTCGAAAAATATTGTGTTTAAGTTTGTTTGTTAAGAGGCTGTGGCGGTGCACTTCCTGATAAATGTCTAAACAGCCTCTTTTTTATTTAAAAAATTTATGAAAGCACTTGCAGAAATTACGATAGATGATTTTGTCTCGGAGAAAAATATTCATTTTCCGAATTTAACTTTGACTTATGAAGTATTCGGTCACTCTTTGAATACCAAACCGGTGGTTTTGGTGGTTCATGCGCTTACCGGAAATTCGACTGTTTCCGGAGAAAAAGGTTGGTGGAATCAAGTTGTTGGCAATCAAAAAGTCATTGACACCGATAAGTTTAGCGTGATAGCTTTTAACATACCCGGCAACGGCTACGGCGGAAAATCAAATAGTTTTTTGGAAGACTACAAATCTTTGACGGCGCGAGACGTGGCTGTTTTGTTTCATCTTGCCTTACAAAAATTGAGCGTCAAACAACTTTTTGCTGCCATCGGTGGTTCGGTGGGTGGCGGAATCATATGGGAGCTTGCGGCTCATGCCCCCACATTTGTTAAAAACCTGATACCGATTGCAGCCGATTGGAAAGCGACCGATTGGCTGCTCGCGAACACTCAGATACAAGATTTCATACTCAATCATTCTTCGCACCCGATTGAAGATGCACGGATTCACGCCATGACATTATATCGGACACCGCAATCGTTTCGGCAAAAATTTAACCGCACTGTCAACGAAAATTTGGGAATCCACAACGTAGAAAGCTGGCTTTTACATCATGGCGAAAAACTAAAAAATCGATTTACCCTCCAAGCATACAAAGCGTTGAATTATCAATTGTCTTCAATAGATATTACTAGAGGAAGAGCTTGTTTCGAAACGGTAGTCAGACCGATTCAATCTCATATCCACATCATATCGGTCGATACCGATTTGTTCTTCACACCTGACGAAAACCGGAAAACATTCACTTGCTTGAACAAGCTGCATAAAAGCGTTTATTATCATCAAATTCAGTCTATTCACGGGCACGATGCTTTTCTGATTGAAAATAATCAATTGAATAAAATTCTCGGCGAAATTTTTGTTCAGGAGGAAACCTTGGCTTCCATGTGAAAAATTAAACAACAAAAAACAGCTTATTTAAAAACTCTCCCTATTTTTGTTATGCAACCAAACCATTTTATTGCATAACCATGAAACTTCCTGATTCATCCAGAAGAACATTCATCCAAAACACCACACTTGCCGGTGTTGGTATTGGATTGATGCCGAAAACGACATTTGGCTTGACAAGTTCAAATAACATAGATAAACTCAAGATAGGTTTGATTGGTGTCGGCCTTCGTGGTACGAATCATCTCGAAAACCTGTTGTTGCGAAAAGATATTTTGATTACGGCCATTTGCGACATCGATAATGCCCGAATGGAACTCGCGCTTGACACCCTCCAAAAAGCAGATTTTCCCAAACCACAAGTTTTTGGAAAAAATGATTTGGATTACCGAAATTTGCTTCAATTGAAAGAGGTAGATGCCGTGATTATTGCCACCCCTTGGCTTTGGCATACGCGTATGGCAAAAGATGCGATGTTGGCCGGAAAATACACCGGTGTAGAAGTCTCGGCAGCCAATACCCTAGAAGAATGTTGGGATTTGGTCAACACACATGAGCAGGCCGGCTCCCATCTGATGATACTCGAAAACGTCAATTACCGCCGTGATGTAATGGCTGTACTGAACATGGTCCGCCAGAATGTTTTTGGAGAAATGGTGCATTTTCGCTGTGGCTACCAGCACGATTTGCGGGGCGTGAAGCTCAACGACGGCAAAACACCTTACGGCCGGGGAGCAGAGTTTGGCGAAAAGGGGATTTCCGAATCCAAATGGCGCACCCATCATTCGGTTTATCAGAATGCAGATGTATATCCCACCCACGGCGTAGGTCCGATTGCGGTGATGGACAACATCAACCGGGGCAACCGTTTTTTGTCTTTGACCTCGCATGCCACCAAAAGCAGGGGTTTGCACAACTACATTGTGGAAGTAGGCGGAGAAAATCACCCGAATGCAAAGGTCAAATTTAAGTTGGGCGACATCGTCACGACCACCATCGAAACTGCCTTGGGAGAAACCATCATCGTCACGCACGACACCAATCTGCCCAGACCCTATTCGCTTGGTTTTCGGGTACAGGGAACCAACGGACTTTGGGAAGTGGACGGCAACCGAATCTACATCGAAGGGCAGTCCAAACCGCACCAATGGGACGATGCGGACGATTGGCTTAAAAAATACGACCATCCGCTTTGGCAGAAATACGGTGCGTATGCAGCCGATTCCGGGCACGGCGGCATGGACTTTTTTGTGTTGAATGCCTTTGTCGAATCGGCCAAGCAAAACATTTCACCGCCTTTAGATGTCTATGATGCCGCCGCTTGGAGTGCCATCACGCCGCTATCTGAAAAATCGATAGAAAACAACGGAATGCCACAAGATTTCCCCGATTTTACGCGTGGACTTTGGATCAACCGCAAGCCGTATGAATGGATGAAAAATACTTTTTAATACATGGAAAGATTGACCACGAGAGCCCAAAAACACAGCATTTCGATTCTTTCCCCGGGAAGGATTTGCCTCTTCGGCGATCACCAAGATTACTTGGAATTACCCGTTATCGCTTGCGCCATCAACAAGTATATCCGACTGCGGGCAACTCCAAACAACCGGAACGTTTTTCATGTTTTGATGCCCGACTTGGGAACAGATCGGCTCATTGATTATTCGGTAGATGAGGTTTCCGTCGGCAAACGAGATTATTTTTTGTCCGCTCTACGCGTGGTAAAGCGAAGCGGGATTGTACCCGATTGTGGATATGATATTTCCATAACAGGGAATATCCCCATCAATGCGGGATTGTCGAGTTCGTCAGCGATGGTGGCAGCTTGGGTCCGATTTCTGTACGAAGCATTTGGAGATGAGACAAGGGCGAGTTCGGAGCAAATTGCCCGGCAGACCTATGAAGCCGAGGTGTTGGAATACAATGAACCCGGCGGATTGATGGATCAATACACCATCTGTTTGGGCAGTGTGCAGCTGATTGATACACGCCAGCCTGCACGATTTGAAACGCTGTCAAACAATCTGAAAGGATTGGTAATTGGAGAATCTGGCATACCCAAAGAAACCTTGGGTGTGTTGAGCGAACTCAGGACATTGGCTTTGGAGAGTATTGATTGGGTTCGGATAGCGTATCCGGGATTCAGCATCCAAAATTGTACAGTTAAAGAAGCAGAAAAATTTGAAAAAGCTATTCCGAATGAATTGAAACCCTATTTTTTGGCAGCCGTTGAGAATCATCACATTACGCAATTGGCAATTAAAGAATTCAAAAGGGAAACCCTTAATTTAGAAAATATAGGCAAGTTAATGACGCAACATCACAATATTTTACGCGATAAATTGGGTGTAACTGTACCGAAAATAGACAAGATGATTAGGGTTGCATTGCAGGCCGGAGCTTTTGGAGCCAAAATAGTTGGGTCGGGCGGCGGCGGATGCATTGTGGCTCTGTGTCCGAATGAAAGAAAAGAGGCCGTCATTGAAGCATTAAAAAATTTGGATACCAATGCTTATAAAGTTCGTGTAGATGAAGGCGCGCGAGTGATTAGGGATTGAAACAGTAACGATTTTTGATTAAAACAAATAACGTAAAACAATAATAAGCATGGAAAAGGGCAAAACAATTTTAAGCGAGGACTGGGCCGTCAATGTAATCGGTTTGGGGATTATTTTTTTGGCAGTTTTTGGATTTTCTTTCAGTTCACCCGATATCAAATGGGAAACGTGGGCTGATTTGACACAAAATATATTGTCTGTCAGCAATCTTTCAAAATTTTTGTTGCAATTTATCTTTGTTTATGTTGCGGCTATCATCGGTTTTGCTTTGACCGGAAAACCAATCAAGCATATTGCTATCGGGTTTCCTGCTGTTTATTTGTTGACCGCCTTGGCTCTTATCATCACAGGAAGCAGTGCAGTTTCGTATTTGAAATTAGAAGTGGTCATCATCAGTTTGTTAATAGGATTACTTATTAGCAACTTCTTTAAGGTGCCCGGCTGGTTGCAAAAATCACTTTCGACCGAATTTTTTGTAAAAATCGGATTGGTACTTTTGGGAACGGGCATTATTTTCGGCGATATTCTCAAAGCCGGTGGTTTGGGATTGGCACAAGCCCTGATTGTCGTTGTTTCGGTTTGGTATTTTGCGTATTGGGTCTGCAAAAAACTCAAAGTTGACAACGAAATGACCATGATGCTGGCCAGCGCGGTATCCATTTGTGGGGTTTCGGCGGCGATTGCTACTGCGGGAGCCATCAAAGGAGATCCAAAAAAGTTGTCCTACACCATTTCATTGGTCTTGATTATTGCCATCCCGATGATGATTGGGATGCCTTATTTGGCCGAATATATGGGGCTTTCAGATGAAGTAACCGGCGCCTGGCTTGGCGGTACAATTGACACCTCGGGCGCAGTTGTAGCTTCAGGGACTTTGGCAGGTGAAACAGCTTTAAAAATCAGCACCATAGTCAAGTTTTCTCAAAATGTGCTGCTGGGGATTGCCGCATTTGCCATTTCGGTTTACTGGACATACACCAATCAAGCCAAAGAGGACGGCATTCCCGAAAAACCAACGCTGGGTGTAATCTGGGAGCGTTTTCCGAAGTTTGTCCTTGGATTCATGATAGCCTCTTTGCTTTTTTCTTTTGTTTTCAGTGCTGAAACCATCACGGAAATCAAAGGCGGGCTCAAAGAATTGAGAGATTTTTGGTTTGCACTTGCTTTTATCAGTATTGGATTGGAAACCAAGTTTAGCGATTTGTTTTCTTATGAAAATCGAAAACCTTTGCAAGCCTTTTTGATTGCACAAACCTTCAACGTGATTTTGACTCTGGGAGTTTCTTATGTTTTATTTGGGTGATACTTTTACGGTTTATTTTGTTTAATTAAAATTAATATATATTAAACAATATTGTATCTTTGTACGCAAAAAACAAATGTCTTTATATCAGTTTCAAGCCAAACAAAACGTACCCATTTCATTAGAAAGAGCTTGGGATTTTCTATCTGATCCCAAAAATTTAAAAATAATTACACCGCCAGAAATGGGTTTCCATATTCTTTCCGGAGCTGACCGGCCAATGTACCCCGGGCAAATTATTCACTATTTGGTTTCTCCGCTCAAAGGTGTCAAAACGCAATGGGTCACAGAGATTACGCATGTAGTTGACAAACAGTTTTTTGTAGATGAGCAACGTTTCGGTCCTTACAAGTTTTGGCACCATAAGCATTTTTTAAAAAGTATAGAAGGTGGTGTTGTGATGGAAGACATTGTTCACTACAAGTTGCCTATGGGATTTGTGGGAACAATAGCACACGGTTTGTTTGTGCGAAAAAAATTGGAAACCATATTTGAGTTTAGAAGAAATAAACTCATCGAACTATTTGGGGACTTTAAACAATAGCGAATGAAAAAAAATATTTTATTAATCGGGGGATCTTATGGCATCGGATTGGAAATAATCCGACTATTGAACGGAAATGAAAATTTGTTTATTGCTTCTCGTACTTATCAAAATTTACAAAATTTTTCAGTTAAGCATATTACATTTGATGCATCGAAAGATGTTTTCGAGATTTCTCAGATTCCCGATGTGTTGGATGGTTTTGTATATTGTCCGGGGAGCATCAATCTTCGTCCTTTTCGTGGCATAAAGCCCGAAGTTTTTGAAGAAGATTTAAAAATAAATTTTTTGGATATGATTAAGATTCTTCAACTTGTTTTGCCGAATTTGAAAAAGTCTCCACAGGCCTCCATTTTGCTTTTCAGCTCGGTTGCGGCGCAATTAGGAATGCCATTTCACACAAGTGTAGCGGCTGCAAAAGGAGCGATTGAAAGTTTTGTCAAAGCTTTTGCGGCCGAACATGCACCCCAAATAAGAGCCAACGTGATTGCCCCATCGTTGACGGATACACCACTGGCAAATAAATTTTTGTCGAACGATGAGAAAAAAGAAAAAGCGGGTATGAGGCATCCGCTCAAAAGGGTTGGTTTGGCTGAAGATATTGCGCAAATGGCGGTTTTTCTTTTGAGCGACAATACATCATGGGTGACCGGGCAAATTTTTAGGGTCGATGGTGGCATGAGTACCTTAAATGTTTCTTGATGAGCCTACCGAAAAAATTGAACGTATTTTGGTTTCGCCGGGATTTGCGAATCTTTGATAATGCCGGATTTTTTCATGCTTTGAATCAAGCTGAGAACGTGCTTCCCGTTTTTATTTTCGATACGGATATTTTAGAAAATCTATCTAAAACGGATGCGCGGGTTTCCTTTATTCATCAATCTTTGGAAGCCATCCACCGACAGTTTTTAAAAGTTGGAAGCGGTTTAAAAATATTGCGAGGAAAACCGTTCGACGTGTTTGAGGAAATCATTCAGGAATACGAAATAGCTGCAGTCTACACCAATCGAGATTACGAACCTTATGGTTTAAAAAGAGATAAACAAATCGGCGATTTGCTAAAATCCAAAGGAATAGGTTTCAATACTTACAAAAATCAAGTCATATTTGAGCAAGCTGAAATTGTCAAAGAGAATGGTTTGCCCTATTTGGTTTACACCCCTTTTATGAAGAGGTGGAAAGCCGTTTTTTCGGAAGAGAAAATCAAGGACTACCCTTCGGAAAATGGATTGAAAAACCTAGTTAAAAATCAACATGAAAGTTTTCCATCCTTGCAATCGATTGGTTTCAGCAAGTCTGAGATCGAAGTTCCGTCGCCCAATTTATCAGCAAGATTGATGATCGATTACGAAGCAACACGCAATTTTCCGGCTACAATCGGGACTTCATTTTTAGGAGTGCATTTGCGATTTGGAACAGTCAGTATTCGCCAAATTGTTGAGGAAGCAACGGCGATAAAAAATGAAACTTTTCTCAATGAGCTCATTTGGCGTGAGTTTTTTATGCAGATACTTTGGCATTTTCCGGAAACAACCACGAGGAGTTTCAAACCTGCTTATGATCGGATTGAATGGCTAAACAAAACAGACGATTTTGAACGTTGGAAAAATGGTGAAACCGGCTATCCATTGGTCGATGCAGGAATGCGGCAACTCAACAAAACAGGTTGGATGCACAATCGGGTTCGGATGGTTGTTGCCAGTTTTTTATGCAAACATTTGTTGATTGATTGGCGCTGGGGCGAGGCTTATTTTGCCGAAAAACTTCTCGATTATGAGCTGTCGAGCAACGTGGGTAATTGGCAATGGGTAGCAGGAAGTGGGGTAGATGCGGCACCTTATTTTCGGATATTTAATCCCTCCGAGCAAGCCAAAAAATTTGACCCCGATTTCAAGTACATCCGAAAATGGGTTACAGATTTTGATAGCTTGGCTTATCCAAAACCCATGATTGACCATACAGAAGCAAGGGAACGTTGTCTCAAAACCTACAAAGTTGCTTTATAATTTGGTTTGATTCAAATCTATTTTGTCAAAAATACCTAACAACGATACAGATATCGATTCAGTTTTTGAATATTCTCTTTCATCAGTTTTTTCTTAATTTTAATGAAAGCCAAGGCGGTAATCAATGCATCGCCTGAAGCGGTGTGCCTTCCCTTTCTAGAGATCTGTAAATCTTCACACAAATCATCCAAACTCAATTGTTTTACCTGATTTGGATAACCCAAGAAAGGCTTTAATTTCCGATACAGATATCCGGTGTCTAAAACCTTGTTTTTTAGTTTTTTATAACCATAATCCGTCAGAGACTTGTTGATTATCCGCACATCAAAGCAGATGTGATGCCCTACAATGACATCGTCTTTTACGAAATCCAAAAACCGTTCGAGTGCTTCTTTTTCAGCTATTTTTTTTTGATCGCCTTGTTTCATAATGCCGTGGATGCGAACAGACGCTAAATTGAAGTATTCTTGTTTGATGAAACATTCAAAACGTTCGTTGATATTGATGTGATTTTGATCAACGACGACTGCTCCAATCGACAGTATTTTATCTTTTTTCAAATCCAAGCCGGTAGTTTCAGTGTCAACAACCACAAATCGTCCGGTTGATTTTTTGTTTTTGGATCCGAAAAGGTTTTTAAAAAAGGAATCAAACCACATATTGCTGAATTAATTTACCTAACAGATACGTGCGAAGTCAGAGAAAATCTTTTCAAAATTGTATATTTGTCGGCATCTAAATAGGATTCAACAAAGATAATGCAGTGATTTCATTTATCAACATATAACTTCATTTTCCCTTGGAACTATACGTATTTTGCACGGGTGAAATATCAGTCAATTAAAAATTAAAATTTACAATGAAAATAACCAAGATTTGTTGCATAGGCGCGGGTTACGTCGGAGGGCCAACCATGGCAGTTATCGCAAAAAAATGCCCGAATATTCAAGTGACAATTGTCGATATTAATCAAGCTCGCATAGATGCATGGAATGATAACAATTTGGACAATCTGCCTATCTACGAACCCGGGCTCAAGGAAGTCGTTGCAGAGGCTCGCGGAAGAAATTTGTTTTTCTCAACCGATGTGGACAAAGCCATTGACGAGGCACAAATGATTTTCATATCGGTCAATACACCGACCAAAACCTACGGGAAAGGTAAGGGCATGGCGGCTGATTTAAAATACGTGGAATTGTGCGCACGCAACATCGCCAAAATTGCAAAAGACGACAAAATTGTGGTCGAAAAATCTACTTTGCCGGTGCGGACGGCTGTTACCATCAAAAGTATTTTGAAGCATACCGGCAATGGAATCAATTTCGAGATTTTGTCCAATCCCGAGTTTTTGGCTGAGGGTACGGCCATTACAGATTTGTTAAACCCCGACCGGGTATTGATTGGCGGCGACCAAACACCATCCGGGCTGAAAGCCGTGGAAGCCTTGGTAGATATTTATTCGCAATGGATAGAAAAATCTAAAATTTTGACAACCAATCTTTGGTCGTCTGAACTTTCCAAATTGACTGCCAATGCTTTTCTGGCGCAACGCGTTTCTTCCATCAATTCGTTGACAGCACTGTGTGAAGCGACAGAAGCCAATATCGATGAGGTGGCAAAAGCCATCGGTACAGACAGCCGGATTGGGCCTAAATTTTTGAAAGCTTCTGTGGGATTTGGCGGCTCTTGTTTTCAAAAAGACATTTTGAATTTGGTATATATTTCACGAACTTACGGATTGAACGAAGTAGCTGATTATTGGGAGCAAGTCATCATCATGAATGATTATCAAAAAAGGCGTTTTTCGGAGAAAGTGATAGCATCGTTGTACAACACGGTTTCGGGAAAAAAAATTGCGGTTTTAGGTTGGGCATTTAAAAAAGACACCAATGACACTCGCGAATCGGCGACAATCTATGTGTCTGATTATTTACTGAATGAGCGCGCGCTACTATCAGTCTATGACCCCAAAGTAACAGCCAAACAAATGTATCAAGATTTAGAATATCTAGGCACGAGAAGCCATGCGGAAAATTCTGAATTATTGAAAGTAGAAACAGATCCTTATGAAGCAGTGAAGGGCGCTCATGCCGTATTGATTATGACTGAGTGGGACGCATTCAAAACGTACGATTGGGAAAAAATATACAGCCTGATGAAAAAACCCGCCTTTGTCTTTGACGGAAGAAATTTGTTGATAAACAATTCGTTAGAGAAAAAAGGATTTAGGTATTTTGCCTTGGGCAGATAAAAGCCTCAATCCTGCAAAGCTTTTTTACCATCTATTTTTGGCTATTAAATCAATTTCTCGGCTTCAGCCAGATTGATCGACCCCTACATCGGGTCGATATAATGTGCAAACCAAGCGATTGAAGGGATTCAAATAATTGATTTAATTCTTGCTGTACAACAGTTATTTGGTGCTTGATTTTTCAACTTCCATCAAATTCGCATAATCGTTTTTCTTGATTATGCCTATTCCCGTACTTGTCCGTTTCCCAAGACATAATATTTGTTGGTCACCAATTGCTCCAATCCCAAAGGTCCGCGGTGGTGGAGTTTGTCTGTACTGATGGCCATTTCCGCACCGACTCCCATTTGCCCGCCGTCTGTGAAGCGTGTGGAAGCGTTGTGATAGACAGCTGCGCAATCCACTTGCTCCATAAAAGTTTGCGCAGTCGATTGATTTATTGTCATGATAGCGGCAGAATGGCCGCCGGAGTAGTGATTAATCACTACAATTGCTTCTTTTGCAGCATCTACTTCGCCTATGCAAATCTTCATCGCTAAAAATTCTTCAAACCAAATGTCTTCGTCTTTGATAATTTTTTCATTGGGAACGATTTTGTGGAGATTGGCATCGACCCAAACTTCTACTTTCGCCTGGTTTAGTATGTTTACCAATTCGACAACTTTTGATTCAAAATCGGGAATATTGTTGTTTATCAATATTTTGTCTAACGCGTTGCATGCTGAAATCTTTTGTGTTTTTGCGTTTAAAATAACGGCTTTGCTTTGCTCCCAATCGGCTTCTTTATCCACGTAGAGGAAGTTGTTTCCCCGTCCGCTGACCAATACTGCGCAGGTTGCGTGTTGCTTGACAAACGCGATGAGTTTTTCACCACCCCGCGGAACGATTAGGTCAATTTTTTCCGACGGGTTTTTCAGATAAGTTTGAGTTTCGGTTCGGTCGAGTTCGAGTAAACGAATCCAGTCGGTTTCTAAGTTATTTTTTTTCAGTGCTTCGTGCCAGCAATCCACCAAGATTTTATTGCTGAATTTAGCTTCTTTTCCACCTTTCAGGAGAATTTTACTATTGGCTTTAAAAGCCAAAACAGCGGCTTCTATGGTTACATCCGGGCGCGATTCGTAGATGATGAGTATGGTTCCGAAGGGTGCAGTTTTGTTGGTAATTTTCAATCCGTTTTCGAGGGTTATTTCGGATTTTATTTTCCCAACCGGATCTTCGTGGCTACGGACTTCGCAAACGGACTGTATCATCTCGTCAATTTTTTTGTCATTGACAATCAACCGGTCGAACATAGCTTGATCGGCAGAATTGAAATGAGTTAAATCCTGTTCATTGGCTTTTTTGATTTCAGCCCTTCGCTCGTTGAGGATTTCTATCATTGACGATAGGACTTCGTCTTTTTTTTCTGTATTTAATAAAATCATGTTCTTAAATTGGCGATTTAATTCTAATAATTCAGGCTGTAAATTTAGTACCTATTTTTTTACCTTCCATGATATCGATAATCACATTTTCTCGTTTACCATTGGCAATGTAGGTTGTAATATTTTTAGCCGCGGCTTTTTTGGCAATGCTTAATTTCGATTTCATCCCTCCGCGGCCTTGTGCTTCGCCTTTTAGGTTTTTTTGAACATATTTTTCTACATCTTCGTCACATTTTACGTGATTAATCAATATCGAATTTTCATCATCCGGATGTCCTGTATAAAGCCCTTCGGCATCGGTCAGTATAATTAAAGTGTCCGCGTGGATGAGTTCAGCGACCAAACCCGCAAGTTCGTCGTTGTCAGAAAACATGGACATGGTGAGCGATACGGTGTCGTCTTCGTTTGCGACAGGTATAATTCCTTCGCTTAGCAACCCTTCATAACAATTGACCATGTTTTTTCGATGGTTTCCCGGGCTGAAATCTTTTTTGGTAGCGAGCACTTGTGCGCAACGCAAACCCCAATCGCGAAAGAGCGTATAGTAATGACGCATCATGCGCGGTTGTCCGACAGCAGAATAAACTTGTCGTCGTGTAGATTTTTCGGTGATGTTGCATTCGCCAATGATTTCTTTTCCGGCGATGACCGAACCGGAAGAAACCAAAACTGTGATGATATCATTTTCATATAGTTGGGCAATTTGTGATACTAGATTTTTTAAGATTGGATGTACGATGCGGTCATCGTTGTTGGTAATTACATGCGTCCCAACCTTGATAACTATTCTTCTTTTCTCCTTCATAATTTATTCTTTTCCTAATTCAACTGCTCTGTCAAATGCTGCAAATGCGGCCTCTTTTATAAGTTCTTTCACGTTATTATCTTCCAAAGAATCTAAGGCTGCTTGCGTGGTTCCACCTTTCGAAGCGACTTTTTGCATCCAATCTTCTGGTGAAAAATCATTTTCATTGAAAAGCGTGATGGCACCTTCAAAAGTATGCGAAACCAATGTTTTAGAATCGATTTGCGAAAATCCCATTTTGAGTGCCGCTTCCGTCATCGATTGCATAAAATAGAAGATATAAGCAGGGCCACTTCCCGAAATTCCGGTGGATGCATCGATGAATTTTTCACTTTTCACATGTATCGATACGCCGGTTGTGTCCAAGAGATTTCTAATCATGAGCAATTCCAAACGAGAGACGGTTTCAGATTCGGTAAACGATGTGACTCCTTTTCCAACTTGTGCAGGAAGATTGGGCATGGCTCGTATCACCTTATTTATACTTAGGCTTTCTTGGATTTGTGCTATGGTAACACCGGCCATGAGCGAAACAAAAACTTGCTCTTTGTTGCACATCGGTTTCATGATTTCGAATAAATCTTCGCAGTGGAAGGGTTTAACAACCAAAAAGACTACATCCGCATTTGGGAGGCATTGACCTAATTGATCAAAAACATGAAATGACTTGTTGTTTTTTAACAATTGAATCTTCTCCGGGGAGTTGTCATAAATCATCAATTTTTTTCGATTGAGCAGGGGTGAGGAGGACATACCTTCCGCATAAGTCATTCCCATATTTCCACCGCCAATTACCAATACTTTCATTTTCTGTGTTTAAGTTTTTATTAATTTATAGCAAGAAGGGCGCAAAGACCGTGCGGGAAGTGCTTTTTTTATTTTTAATATGGTTTTTGCTTGCAATATTTTGAAATGATAAGCTTGTGAAAAGCTTTGTGAAAGTTTACAATGATGAAATAAATTGAAAAACAATTTGCCTCGTTTTTTTACTTATCAAATAGTTATAAAAATCTTATATACAGATGATTGATGATAGTGATTGAAAAAGTATTCATTTTTGAACCGGAGGCAGATGGCTTGGAGGCTCAATTTTTGAGATACAGGTTTTACATCTGAATTTCAGGCATAAAATCAAACTGTCTATATTTTAACATTTACCGACAGGCTGTCATAAAGGTGTAGATATGTCAGTCTATCGTTGTTGAAAAATCGGTCGATTTAACTTGTGAAAAGTATGTTTTGCGTTTATCGAAAGGTTTTACTACACAAAAAACATTTCGTCTTGTTGATGGACAGACAGGTGTTTTTAAAAATTT
Source organism: Flavobacteriales bacterium CG_4_9_14_3_um_filter_40_17 (assembly GCA_002790195.1). Taxonomy (GTDB): domain Bacteria; phylum Bacteroidota; class Bacteroidia; order Flavobacteriales; family Flavobacteriaceae; genus UM-FILTER-40-17. The sequence continues at coordinate 1,709 of PFUR01000017.1, read as the reverse complement.
TCCCCAATTGGGATATGCTAAAGATTCATTATTAAGAAATGTAATGTTTTCGGTATCTCCAATAAGCTAAGGTGCTGATGACAGCAAAAATAGCAATGGAATAATAAACAAAAACGGGTGTAACGACCTTGTCCCCGCTGGCGTAACTGTGTAGCCCGGAGAGATAGAAATTAACACCAAAATACGTCATCATAATGGAGGAAAAAGCCAAAACTGCGGCGAAATTGAAGGCAAACTTACCTCGTAATCCGGGCACCAAACGCATGTGTATCACAAAAGCATATACCATGATGCTGATAAGTGCCCAAGTTTCTTTTGGATCCCAGCCCCAATAGCGCCCCCAGCTCTCGTTGGCCCACTGCCCACCTAAGAAATTCCCGATGGTGAGCATCACCAATCCGACAGTAAGCGACATTTCCGTGACGAGGGTAAGTTCTCTTAGGTTTAACTCCATTTTTTCTTTGTTCTTTTCAGAGGTCATGATAATTAAGAAAAGAGAAACTAACCCCAAAATCATACCCAGCGTGAAAGGGCCGTAACTGGCAACTATTACCGCAACATGTATCATCAACCAATAGGAATCCAAAACAGGTTGGAGATTGGCAATGGCCGGATCCATCCAATTCCAATGCGCCACCATGAGAATCATTGAAGCAACAAAGGTGGTTGAAGCCATTGTCAGATTCGATTTTCTTCCAAAGGCAATACCGAAAAACATGGTTGCCCACGCGACATAAATCATCGATTCGTAGGCATCACTCCAAGGCGCATGGCCAGAAATATAAGCGCGTGCCACTAAACCTAAAGTGTGTAATACAAAAAGGAAAATGATTGTGAACTTGAAAACATTGATGGAAATTTGCAAGAGTTTATTGTTTCTGAAAATTTGAACAATCAGCAGGATAAACATCAATGTGCCGGCATATATATAGTAACTGAATAATTTTTTGAAAATGTCGTATTTGTTATAGAGCACTTCCACCTTCACATGCCGTTCGGAAGGCAACACATCGGCACCAAATTTTTTCTGATAACTCCGGATACTGCTTAGAATTTCTTCCGAATCCTTAAAATTTTTGGTTTTCTTGGCCTTGTGCAATTCTTGTAGATAAACAGGTAGCACGTTACGGATGTAGGTAGAGTCCATTCCGGTAAGCCCCGATTCGCCAAGCTCAAAAGTAGAAATCCACTTGTTGTTTTCGTCTTTGGGTATTGGAAAAAATCTAAATATTCTTCCTTCCAGTGCAGAATAAAGCAAGTTGACTTGCCGATTGACCTCCATAAAATCTTTTTGAAACTGGTTGGGCACTTTTGCGCGTGAAGCCTCGTCAAGGTAAACAGCTAATTTGTAATTCCCTTCCTTGTCAAAGAAATTGACCATGGCTGCGTATTTTGCCTCTTTGTTTATACCTGCTATTTTGCGAAGGCTGTCATTGCCTCGTTTTAGGTAAATGATTGGGGCATTATACCATAAAAATGGATTTTCGATGATTGACAACATTACCTGATCTGCTGAAAGCCCATTGTAGGTATCGCTTTTACTTACTTTTCTTAAAAGCTCGGAGGCAAACGTATTGACCGGTTTCATTCTACCACCTGCGTCCTGCACAATCAAACTACCAAAATCTGCTGCGTGTTTTTCGTCAACAGCTGTTGTTTTAATCAAAGAATCTAAAATTCGCAAAGACTTCGAGATGTCTTGGGGAGTT